>CAMLLI010000044.1 GCA_946480685.1 uncultured Flammeovirgaceae bacterium
CTACGTTGTTTTCAATAAGGCGCTCGCTCGCACCCATCAGTCGCAGTACATCATCTGCGAAGATGATTCCTGACACACTGATCAACGCTGATAAACCGATACCTATATATATAGCCTGTACGGCAGCAACTTCTGCTGAAGCAATGTCCTTCTCGCCTACTCTGCGCGCTACCATCGCGGTAGCCCCCATACTCAAACCAATCGCAATGGAGTATATCAAGGTTAACACCGACTCGGTTAAACCAATGGTAGCCACGGCATCATTATCGCGCAGGCGACTTACAAAGTATACATCGACTACGGCAAACAATGATTCCATCAACATCTCGAGGATCATGGGGATGGAAAGCAGAAATATAGCACGATCTATACTGCCTGAAGTATATTCCTGCTCCTCGCCTTTAATGGCTTTCTTAAATAATTTTATAAATGAACTGACTTTCGTACTAAATGACATGGGGATAAGTTTAGTCGTAAGAAAAAAAATAATAACATGACAGCTTCCGGAGCGGAAGCTTTTACAAAACGCAGGTGCTTGGAAGTACCAAACTTAGAATACGAGGAACATAGGCGTTACGAATTTGGAATCAGGTAATGGCTCCAGAAGTTTATTGTCACGTAAATTATCAAAAATGGTTGTATGAATGGACTGAAAATTTCAAAATCTTTTTTACAACACGATTCATTCCCACCATGTCGCAGTTCGAAAACAAAAAAAGGGGCGAACCCCTTCTTCTAAAAAACTATATATATCCTACTAACTAGTCTTTCTCTACGGTACTTCCTCCGGATACATTTGAGGTAACGGCAGGATTGCCGCGATATACTACAGAGCTTGCTCCGCTGGCAATTACATCCAGTTGATCAGACACCATTACTTTCACATTGCTGGCTCCGGATGCATCGAGCTCGGCTTCACGCACGGGATAGTCAAACGCAGAGAGTGTTGAGGCTCCGGATACTTTTCCTTCAATTGAATCACCTAAACCATAGAGGCGTAAACGAGATGCTCCTGATATATCTACATTCAATTCACGATAACCTGCATCAACCTGACAATCGGAAGCACCGGATAAAATGAAATCGAGATCATCATCACTTTCAAATCCTTTTATGGTAGAAACGCTCGCGCCTGAAAAGTTCACACCGTGCAACTCAGGCATCCTGATCGTTATATAGGTGTTGTGCTTGCGATTGGCGTTGTCTTCGTATTTGATCACGAGTGTGCTGCCCTCTTTATATACTTCGAGGTCGTCCAGGTTTCTGCGATCACCCTCCACATGAATACTATAGATGTTGGATTGCTCTACGCTGATGTGAAAGTCACTGCCCATCTCCAGGCGATCAAAATCGATCAGTGAATAATCTTTTTCCTTATCCTGCAGCGGTCCCGGATCTTCTTCATCGCATGAAGTAAGGATGCAGGCACCAGCCAAAAACGTTGCAGATAGCAGAGTTTTAAAATATTTAGTCATTGTCTTAAGGGTTGTTCTGCCATCAAGACAACTCACTTTACCAATACCCCTATGCCCTCATTTTTTTCTGCAAAAAATTATTGTTAAAAAAAACCGAAGCTTACGCGATTGAGATCGTTTTTATGTTTACAAATTCGTGGATGCCTTCTTCCGACAATTCACGACCGTAACCGGATTTCTTTATACCTCCAAACGGCAATCGCACATCTGACTTCATCAGCGAATTAATAAACACTGAGCCCGATTCAATTTCCCGTGCCACACGCTCACCACGATCGCGATCCGTTGTCCACACCGATGCTCCTAAACCATAGCGACTCGCGTTGGCAAATGCTATAGCTTCCTGATCAGTCGCTGCCGTTGTTACGGCTGCAAGTGGTCCGAATGTTTCTTCATCAAACGCAGGTATACCAGGCTTTACATTGTTGAGCAGTGCAGGTTTGAAATTACCGCCATCGCGTTCTCCACCGGTTATTAATTGTGCTCCCTGTTGAACAGATTGTTTCAATTGCTTTTCCAGTTCTTCGGCAAGATCGACACGTGCCAATGGACCGGTTGTGATTTTTTCATCGAACGGATTTCCTTGTCGCAGTGCATCTATACTCTGACGGAAACGATCGACAAATTCATCTTGTATTTTCTGATGTACTATAAATCGTTTCGCTGCTATACACGATTGTCCTGCGTTCTGCATGCGCGATTGTGTAGCAATCTTTACCGTAAGATCGAGATCGGCATCTTCGAGTACTATAAAGGGATCGCTGCCACCTAACTCGAGTACCGACTTCTTTATATTTTTACCTGCGAGTGCACCTACTTTAGAACCGGCTGCTTCACTACCGGTTAAAGCAACACCCTGAACGATCTTCGCTTCGAGTATACTTTCAACTGCGGTGTTATCTATGAGAAGCGATTGAAATACACCATCCGGTATACCGGCTTCATGAAAAATCTTTTCGATTGTCATAGAACATCGCGTAACGTTAGAAGAGTGTTTAAGCAACCCTACATTTCCCGCCATCAACGCAGGTGCTGCATAACGGAATACTTGCCAGAACGGAAAGTTCCACGGCATAATAGCAAGTACAGCTCCTATAGGTTGATGCGCCACTAAACTTTTATAGGCCTCAGTCTTAATGATCTTGTCGGCCAGAAATGTTTCGGCATTCTGCGCGAAGTATTCACATCCTACGGCACACTTCTCAACCTCTGCACGCGACTCTGAAATTACTTTACCCATCTCCCACGTAATGATACGCGCATAGTCTTCTTTATTCTTGCGAAGTATGGAAGCGGCACGAAGCAATACATCGCTGCGCTGTGCAAATGTAGTCTTCTTCCAATGACTAAAGGCCAGCGTGGCTTTATCAAGCTTCGCCTGTATATCATGTGGTGTAAGCACCGGAAATTCGTCTATAACAGACTGATCAAATGGGTGGATGGATTTCAGCATACAAGTTTATCTTTCGTAAAAAACAAATGCGTGCGCAACTATAGTTCGGATATAAACTAAAAAATTGATGCCAATGTGGCGAACCACAATGGCATGCTATACTGTATAAAATATTTAGTGTAGAAAATTATACTAAATCCACTCGAGGTTCTGAACAGTCTGTTCAACAACTATATCTCCCGTGTGTTTGAGACTTTTGGGTTCGATCAGCATAATGCGCACCTCTTCATCGTTTGTCCACGGGCGATGTTCAACGCCTTTGGGTACGATCAGGATTTCTCCGGGCTTTGTGGCAATGGTTGGTTTATCGCGGAAGTCCATCATCAATGTACCCTGCAATACCACGAACAATTCGTCTTCACCATCATGTTTATGCCAGATCAGCTCGCCTTTTACTTTAGCGATCTTTACATAGTTGTCATTCAGTTCACCTACAATATAGGGATGCCAATATTCGGAGAACCGGGTAAATTTCTGTTCAAGGTCTACATGCATAATCATAAAGGTTAGTACGTATTAACCTACGCACGAAATGCTATAAATGTTGCCCTTGCGGGGAAATCACTCGAATACTTCTTCTGCCGGATTGCCGGTACAAGCACTCGGATACTTGATGTTCAGCAAAGCTGAAATGGTTGGTGCTATATCTGTGATGGGATGATAGCGAACCGATGTACCATGCTTGATGCCTTTACCGTAGAACAGCATCGGTATGTTTGTATCATATGCATACGGAGAACCGTGCGTTGTACCTTGTATCGATCCGGACTCAAACCAACCTGGCTCCAATACCACAACAATATCTCCCGAACGCTTCGGATGATATCCGCGAATCACAAGTCCTTTAACACCCTGATCGTTATAGTCACCCTGACGAAGCACACCTTCGGTATAGTAGTTGGCTACACCATCGATCGTCATCAGGAATTTACCGATCAGTTCGGCTACAATAAACATATCTATACCTGATGACTTTGGACTTCCCTGAAACGCTTCGTGATTCAAAAAGATCTGTCCGTTGCTTACGTTGCTGATCAGTTTCTTTCCGGGGAAATATGTATTCAGGTATTCATTCAGTTTTGCACTTGCATAGTCTTCATTGAAATATCCTGCCGGTATTTTATTATCCTTCAGGTATTGTGGCACGTCTGCTACTGCGTGGTCGGCCGTAAGGAACAAAGTATAATTACCGGCACCTACTTCTTTATCGAGTGTCTTTAACAGGTCGGCAATGTTACGATCGAGGCGCAGGTATGTATCTTCTACTTCAATAGCATTCGGTCCAACAGCATGGCCTATAGCATCCGTAGTCGAGTATGATACACACAAAAAATCAGTAACGTCATCTTTACCCATCTTCTCATTTACGAATGCAGTCTTTGCAAACTCCGTGAGAAAATCATTCGCAAAGGGTGTCATATATAGCAGCTCGTAATTTCCGTTCTGCTTGCGCATCTGTGGCAGGTTGTACGGAAATACTGGTTTTGTTTTACCGCTATATTTTTTTTCGTATGGAGAATCATCAGGTCCGCTTTCGGTATATTGCTCAATGGGCAACAACGTGTTCCATTCCTGTGACAGATATTTATCCGGAAGATTCAGCGCGTTGAATTTTTCTGCCCACTCCGGAAGTTTACTCATATAGTATGTACTTGAAATAAATCTTCCGCTGCCGCTGTCAAACCAGTAAGCAGCGTCTGCCATGTGGCCGGCCGGCAATACAGCACCGCGATCTTTAAATGACACGCCTACTACCTTGGCACGTTTCTGCGTAAATAGTTTTAACTCGTCTGTAACGGTAGACGACTGCATGCGCCAGGGGGATACATCGCCATTGCCGGAAGGAGCACCTACAATTTTCTGTAATGAATCCTCCACACAGTTTACCATCTTGCCTGACTTCCTATTATAAAAATCGTTTCCGATAATACCGTGTACCGCGGGTGTTGTGCCGGTATACACAGAAGCATGGCCAGGCCCGGTATAGGTTGGCACATAGTTGTAATGCGCATTCTTCATCATGAAGCCGCCTCCTATCAATCGCTTGAATCCGTCATTACCAAATTTGTTATAGTATCGGTATAGATACTCCTGTCTCATCTGGTCTACCACAATACCCACTACCAGCTTCGGACGATCGTTTATTCCAGCCGGGGATGTCTGCGCAAATGCTGCACCGGAAATCAACAAAGCCAGCGCAAAAATGTATACTCTCATAGTTTGCAATAAAGTCAGCAAGATAACTAACGAACAAGTGCGTGAAATTAATCTTTTATGAATGGTTTGTTACCGGGCATTTAAACTTTCTGCACAAAGCAGGTTCATTTCCGTACAACAGGTCTGGTCATAACTGAACAATGCAATTTCGCGAAATGCGTTTTTTCTGTGCTTCATGCATCCTTCCGTAAAATGCATGGTCTTTGTGTAACCAATCAGCAATGATAAAGTTTACCCTTGCATTATGATCCGAAACTATTTCAAAGTAGCGCTACGCTCTATCTTCCGTAACAAGCTTACTGCTTTTATTAATATAGCAGGCCTTGCCTTGGCGATTGCCTGTGCTATACTAATTTTTCTGTTTGTGACAGATGAGATCCGCTACGATGCGTATCATACCAAGGCAGACATGATTTACCGCGTTACGCGCAGTTTCCATTCGCAGCAAGGTGAAGTTAGTCTGCACCTGGCCAATGTTGCTCCGCCTATCGGACCGTTGCTTAAAAATGATTTCGGTGAGATTGAAGTGATGGCTCGTGCCATCAACTTTGGTATTGTAATCGGACTGGAAGAGAATGGTGAAGTTAAGATGTCTAATACAGAAGACCGCGTATTCGTAGCCGAGCCCGCTATATTTAAGATCTTTGATATAGATGTGCGATCCGGTGATCCGGCCAAAGCACTCGAACGACCTTTTACGGTAATGCTTTCAGAGAAAGCAGCAGAGAAATATTTTAAGAGCAAGAACATCGTGGGTAAACGACTGCGTGCCAACAGTCAATTTGATCTTGAAGTAACGGGCGTGTTCAAAGATTTTCCGAAACAATCGCACTGGCATCCGGAGTTCCTTGTATCATTCAGCACCCTGGAGAATGACAATGTATACGGTCGCACCGCTCTTGAAACAAACTGGGGCAACAATGCTTTCGGTACCTATATATTGTTGGAGAAAGGTGCGGACCCTAAAAAACTGGAAGCTTCACTTCCTGCCTTTCTCGATAAACACTTTGGTAACTATGCGCGCGCCAACTGGGGTGTGCCGGCTGACTGGGTCGCTTCCAAATCAACTACGTTATTCATACAAAACCTTACCGATATACATTTGTATTCGCACCTGGATGACGAACTCGAAATAAACGGTAACATCAACAACGTATATATGATGAGTGTGATCGGCCTGTTCATTATACTCATTGCCTGCTTCAATTTTGTTAATCTTTCTACAGCGCGCGCTACCAAACGCGCGAAGGAAGTAGGTATGCGTAAAGTTGTAGGTGCGCTGAAAACACAACTCATCGGTCAGTACCTGAGCGAATCGGTTATTATCACATTCTTCTCCATGGTGCTGGCGCTCATATTATCGGTGCGCGGTGTTGTATGGCTGAATACATTTACCGGTAAAGAACTTTCGGCCAATATATTTACAAATATACCGCTCATGGCGGGACTGGTTGTATTTGCAATCCTCATCGGTATAGCAGCAGGTATATATCCGGCTTTTGTCATTTCTTCGTTCAACCCGGCTGTTACTTTAAAAGGACAGCAAGGCTCGGCAGCCGGTAAATCCGGTATTCGAAAAACATTGGTGGTGGTACAGTTTTCCATTTCTATTGTGCTGATCATTGCTACCCTGATCACGTTTCAGCAACTCGCATTTCTGAACGACCGTGACTTAGGCTATAAGAAAGACCAGGTCGTAACACTTTCATACTACAATGATCTTGATAACACGTACGAAGCATTTCACAATACACTTACGCAGTCATCGCTGATACAAAATGCCGGACGCTCTTCACGTATACCAACGGGACGTCTGCTGGATTCGTACGGAGACGCGAGCATTATGAAAGGTGACAGTCTCGTGAGTAGTCCGGTCGGTCTGAAGTCTATATCTGCAGATGAAGACTTTTTCGATACATATGGTATAACACTGGCTGCCGGAAGAAATTTCTCGAAGGCTATACCGACAGATGATTCACTGGCCTTTATTGTAAACGAGGCGGCAGCGAAAGCATTCGGCTGGACTGATCTTGAATCGAACATCGATAAAGATTTCAGATATGCCGATGTGCGCGGTAAACTGATTGGTATCGTTAAGGATTTTCACTTCGAATCGTTGCATCAGCAAATTGTACCCATGGTATTTTTGATGCGCCGTAATAATTACAACCGCTTATCGGTAACTATATCCGGCAAGTCTGTGCAGCAGGGACTGGAACACCTGGAGAAAACATGGAAATCATTTTTACCGGGTCGTCCATTCGAGTATGAATTTGTAAGCGAGCGTTATCGCCAGCTATACCAGGCCGAGCAAAAGCAAAGTCAGTTGTTCACTACATTCGCAGCACTGGCTATATTTATAGCAAGCCTGGGTCTGTTCGGACTTGCCACCTTCAGCACCTTGCAGCGTATGAAGGAGATTGGTATACGCAAAGTACTAGGCGCTTCCGTTGGAAGTATACTTCAGCTTTTGTCAAAAGAAATCCTGATATTAATTGGTATCGCTAACCTGATAGCCTGGCCGGTAGCCTGGTACCTGATGGATCGTTGGCTCAGCAGCTTCGCTTACCGGGTTGATATGAACCTCGGCATATATATAGCCGGAGCTATCTGCGCCATCGCCATTGCGTTGATAACGGTGAGTACACAAACCCTACGGGCTGCATTGGGTAATCCTGCAAAGACCCTTCGGTATGAGTGATGTCGGTAGTACGATTAGGTAATCACTCCTTTTAGCTAGAGGAGTGAGAGCTAAAACATTACAGGGTTAAAAAATGATGATTGCCAAAAGTGTCATCGATAAGATTGAACTGGCAAACATGATCGCTAAGCCCAGGAAATGATATATATTAATCTGCTTCATAAAAAATATATAGGTTTAAAAGCTAGATTAAGGGGCCGACTTTAGACATGAGTTGTTGCAGCTTTCTGTTTCATTCATTGTGGCAGCTATCCTTGTTAACCAACTGTTATTAAAGCCATTCAGAGGTTATAGGATTTTCAATCTGCTAACGTTTGAGTGCTGTTCTGCAAACCATTGCAATTTCTAAAAAATTTTTATTTTTCAAAGCTTCACCAAATATTTTTTTGTTAAAAATTGTGTTCGCCGGTAAAAAATCGGTAATCAAAAACCATGTATAAACAGCCGTTATGGCTTCTTTCGTGCTGTTTGTAGCCGGCAAAAGCGTATCAACATCGGTCAATTTGGCTCGCAGTGCCTATAGATATAGGTCATTTTAGCCCGTTCTTTAGCGTGGATAGTTTTTTGACAGCGCTATATTTTCCAAGGAGAATATATGGATGCATTTTCAACCATGATCATTGATGCCGTAGAGAAAACTAAAAATGCGGTGGTCAGAATAGATGTCTTCAAGCGAGACAAGAGCAATGTACTTCGTCCGGCCGGCTCCGGTTCGGGATTTATTTTTTCGTCAGACGGATTAGTCTTTACCAACAGCCACGTAGTGGATGGCGCTGAAAAAATTATGGTAAGCCTGCTGAATGAAAATGAGATTGAAGGATTTCTTATCGGTAAAGATCCGGATACAGATTTAGCTATACTCAAGATATATACCGAAGGTTATTCGGTAGCAAAGTTAGGCGATGCACAGCAGCTGCAAATAGGACAGTTCGTAATTGCTATAGGCAATCCCTACGGGTATCAGCACACGGTTACAACAGGTGTGGTAAGCGCACTGGGGCGAACGTTACAAACGCAATCAGGCCGACTGGTTGACAATGTGATACAATCTGATGCCGCGTTGAATCCCGGTAATTCCGGAGGTCCGATGATAACAATGGAAGGCGAAGTAATTGGTGTGAACACAGCTATTATACAAGGTGCACAAGGCCTGAGTTTCTCGGTAGATATCAATACTGCCAAAGAGATAGCACAGCAGTTGTTGAAAGACGGAAAAGTTTTTAAAGCGTATTTGGGATTGATGCTACAGGAAGTAACGATAAACCCGAAGGTAAAGCAACATCATAACCTGCGAAATAAAAAAGGTTTATTCATTACGAAGATCGAAGCTAACTCTCCTGCTTCGCGCTCTCAACTACAGGAAGGTGACATCATAATCTCGTTTAATGACAAGATCATCAACAGTACGCACGAACTCTTTAAGGAACTGAGTAAACGCGACATCATCAACGCTATTGATATATCGGTGATACGCCATACCGAGTTGCTTAACTTTACTGTGTTCCCTTCTGATAAACGTGGATAAAAAAACAAAAGGCTTTATGAGAATTCCACTCATAAAGCCTTTCCGTTTTATTGAAACCTATATATAGTTGCTATATATAGCTTATCTCCATTTGTTGTTACGCTTTTGATCCGATGAACGTGATCTTCCGCCTCCACCGCCGGAACTTCTTCCTGAAGAACGTCCACGGCCACCGGAAGAGCGGCCTCCTCTTGAACCTGACTCTTTCTGTTCGGTTACTTCAACACGAACCTGGCGGCCTTTATATTCAATGCCATTCATGTTCTTCAGAATGAGATCTGCCTTTTCGGGTTCTACTTCAAAGAATGAATAAGCACCTTTCAGATCAATTTTACCGATGTCGTTTTTACCAAGACCAGCATAGTCGTCAATCAGCTCGATCATCTTCGATACATCAATACCGTCCATTTTGCCAAGGTTGATAAAGAATCGCGCACCACCTGAGTAGCGTTCTTCACCACCTTCACTTCCACCGCGTTTACCTTCAACATTCAGATCAGGCGCATCGCGATAGTAATCGAAGAAGCGGTTAAACTCCAGCGAAGCAAAGCGCTTGATGAGTTCCTGTTTCGTTAAGTTCTTCAGCTCCGCTTCTATAGCAGGCAGGAACTCGGCGATCTGATCTTCATTTACCTTTACTTCATTTACCTTGTGCATGAATGCCAGCAATTGCTTCTGACAAACTTCTGCACCGGTAGGTATCATGGCGCGCTTGAAAGGCGACTTCAACGTTTTTTCAATCTGCTTTACTTTACCGAGCTCACGCTTGGAGATCATCGCGATGGAAACACCTTTTTTACCGGCACGTGCTGTTCTACCACTGCGGTGAGTATAAAACTCCATTTCATCCGGTATATTCAGGTGAATAACGTGTGTGATGTCTTCTACATCTATACCGCGCGCTGCTACATCGGTAGCAACCAGTATCTGTAGTGAACGCTGTCTGAAATTCAACATCACACGATCGCGTTGCTGTTGTGTAAGATCACCGTGTAATGCATCTGCGCTATAGCCATCTTTCATCAGCATCTCCGCAGTCTTCTGCGTGTCGATACGCGTGCGGCAGAAGATCAATCCGAAAATTTCAGGGTTGTTATCGAGTATACGCTTAAGTGCCAGGTAACGATCTCGCTCCTGTACAATTACGTATTGATGTTCGATGTTTACATTACCGGTGTTCTGTTCTCCTACCGTTAACTCGAACGGATCGCTCATATAGTTCTTCATGATGGCGCGTACTTCGCGCGGCATCGTAGCAGAGAACAACCAGGTAGCTTTATCATCCGGAGTAAACGATAAAATTTTGTCAAGATCATCTTTAAAGCCCATGTTCAACATTTCATCGGCTTCATCGAGCACTATATATTTTATAGTCTTGAGATTAATGGCTTTACGATCAATCAGGTCGATCAGACGTCCGGGCGTAGCCACGATGATCTGAGCACCTTTCTTTACTTTACGGATCTGCTCGCTAATGCTGGAGCCACCGTACACGGCAACAATGTTGAACGACTTGAATTTTTCAGAGAAGTTTTCCAGGTCGTTGGCTATCTGGAGGCCGAGTTCACGCGTAGGTGCAAGCACCAGTGCTTGTGTGTCGCGGCTTTTGTCATCAACAAGTTCGAGCAATGGCAATCCAAAGGCAGCAGTTTTACCGGTACCGGTTTGCGCGAGTCCTACAAAATCGCGATTTCCGTTCAGTAAAACAGGGATTGCTTTTTCCTGTATGGGAGTAGGTGTTTCAAAGCCGATCAGCTGAACCGACTCCACCAGACCCTTGGACAGGCCCAGGGTTTCAAAAGATTTCATTCTATATTATTGTATAAGATTGTAAAGGTACGCCTATTAATTGAGATTACTGAGGAGGCGCTCAATAACGATACGTTTCTATACTTTACTTCCAACAAAGCAGAACTTATTTGTGGTTTAAACTCCTTTCACCTCCGGAAACGAAAGTTATGAGTAAGGTGATGTCGTTGATTTTTACCAGAACTCATTTATATTTGCGCCCGATCGGGGGGATTAGCTCAGCTGGCTAGAGCGCTTCCATGGCATGGAAGAGGTCATCGGTTCGACTCCGATATTCTCCACTCCAAATCGTCCTTCAAAGAATTAAGTCCCAGTGATGGGACTTTTTTGTTTCCCGCAGAACGCGCAGATTAACGCAGAAGGAAAAATACCTTGTAACTTTTGAGCTGCTAGAAAGACTTTTGCAGATAGCTTTTTAGTGATATGAGCTCCGCTAAATCTAGTT
>CAMLLI010000045.1 GCA_946480685.1 uncultured Flammeovirgaceae bacterium
CTTGTGGATATTGGGCGGATTAGCAGCGGTAATTATTATGTCGGCATGCTTTAACTATACCAATCTTTCCGTTGCACGGTCGCTGAGACGTTCGCGTGAAGTTGGTATCCGTAAAGTAATGGGTGCGCGTAAACTGCACGTACTCGGTCAGTTTGTAGTCGAAGCCGTTATCATTGCATTGCTCGCGCTGCTGTTGTCATTTGTCGTGTTCATGCTGCTGCGTTCTGAATTCCTTTCCATGGAACCGAAGTTGCAGGAGATGCTGTCGCTCGAACTCTCTCCGCGATTAATCCTTCAGTTTATACTGCTGGCTATAACGGTTGGGCTACTGGCCGGTGTGCCGCCTGCCTTCTTTTTCGCACGGGTAAATATTATAAAGGTGTTGAAAGATATATCATCGTTGCAGGTCTTCAGGCACGTTAATATGCGCAAGGCCCTGGTCGTGATCCAGTATACTTTCTCGCTGGTCTTTATCACCACTACCATCATTGGCTACAACCAGTATAAGGGGTTGATCTCGTATGACCTGGGATTCTCCACGGAAAATATAGTGAACATCAAACTCGCGGGTGATGTAAAGGGCGACCTGCTGGTAAAGGAATTAAAGGAACTGCCGGAAGTAACGGCTATTTCCCGGTCGCTGATGGTTACGAGCCTCGGAAATATACACGGCATGCAGGTGAAGTATAAAAATGATTCTTCCGGAGTGTGGCTGAACCTGATCGATGAAAATTACCTGCCCCTGCATCAACATAAATTTCTGGCCGGACGAAATATACATGCTATCGCAGAAGGTGCTGAAGAATCGGAAGTAGTCGTGAACGAGCAATTTCTCAAACGCTTTAATATAGCGAAGCGTGACCCGGTAAAAGCATTGGGTGAAGAAATAATAGCCGACCGAAAGAGACTTACCATCGTAGGCGTAGTGAAAGATTTTAACTATGGTACACTGGAGAATACCATCGAGCCGTTGATTATGCGGTATGCATCTATCCAGCATTACGGCAATATCAATTTACGGGTGCAGACCGAAGACTGGCCTGCTACATTTGATAAGTTGAATGCGATATGGCAGAAGTTCGACAAAGTACATCCGATGGAAGCCAAATTTTACAGCGATCAAATTCAGGAGGCCTATAGTCAGTTCGCGGTGATGGTAAAAGTATTTGGCTTCCTGGCGTTCCTGGCTGTGTGTATTGCATCGATGGGACTACTAGGCATGGTTGTATTCACTACCGAAACGCGTCTGAAAGAAGTCAGCATCCGCAAGGTGCTCGGAGCAAGCGAAGCCGGCCTGGTATATTTACTCAGCCGGGGATTCCTCGTGTTACTCGTCATTGCCGCAGGCATTGCATTACCTGCTACTTATTTCTTCTTCGATAAAGTAGTGCTTGTAAAATTCATGTATCACAATCCCATGCATATGAGTGAATTGGTACTGGGCTTCTTCATCGTGATGTTGCTGGCCCTGGTAATGATCGGTTCGCAAACATTGCGCGCGGCCCGGAGTAATCCTGCCGAAGTACTGAAGAACGAGTAGCCGTACCGTTATACCGATTGTTGCAGCGGTGTGATCTTCTCGCGAATACGCTTTAACTGGTGAACGTGCCGCTGCGTATGGTATAGTACGAATGACAGAATCTCCAACCGGGTCATGGTGCCCAGTATGTCATGACTGACAACTTCGTTGAGGTTTAATGTAGCCGCAGCCGTAAATAGTTTAGATCGCATTTCTTTTAGCCTGGCAATAAGTTCTTCTTTATTGAAAACCTTGTTGTCAGGTATAATTATCTCTGGTGATTTGAACTTCACGTCAAAGTTCAGAAATATACCTTTCAGTTCCGAAGTCTTCTCGTCAGGTGTGCGCTCAGTAGGTGTTCCATCCTGGTAGATTGTTCCGAGGATAGAGGCATCGGATTTACAAAGGTGATCAGCGACCTGCGCGGCAGTCCAGCTGTCTTCAAAAGGAACCAGGTTGATCTGTTCCTGGTCAAATGATGCGATCAAAAGCAAGAGTTCTGTTGTAACCGTTTCAAGTTCTTCCTGTATTTTGGGTTTCATGGCTGTTGTTTTTAGCGTGGATATATAGTATGAACCGAAGCGTATCTTCACGGTTCTTCTTCCGTTCGTTGACGATACAAACCTACAGTCATTTCCAGAGACCGTGCGGGTGGGAGTCCGGCAATCTGTGTGGTAAAATGCGCCATGCTTGTGCGTATCCGGCACACCGGTATAGACGCGCCTGCAACGTCATGGCTACTGTACCGTTGACCTGATTTCAGGAACCTTTGTTTGGGAGCACTTTTCAATTTGCTATCTTTAGAATCACAAAGTTTAATGTGATTTACAATTTCGCCCCACAAACTCTACCGTATGAAAAACCTCCTTGTGGCTATACTATTGCTGTTGGCTGGTAAACTGGCAGCACAGATATCGCGCGTGAAAGATATTAACGACCAGGAAGATCCCGCTGTCTCATCCTATATATTCTATAAAACCGGTGCCGGTGACAAAGTATATTTTTATGCGCGCACCGGTGAGTACAACAACGGCCTGGGCGTAAGCGATGGTACAGAAAACGGGACACATGTTATTTACAAAGTTGAAGTAATGAACTGGAGCACCACCGACTATTTTGTGGCGGTGGGCAATACAGTATATTTTACGGGGCGCACGCAAAATGAAGGTGTGGAACTCTGGAAAACCGATGGTACGGAAGCAGGAACAGTAATGGTAAAAGATATTATACCCGGTTTTGATTCAGGCTATCCGGCCTCGTTCGCGAATGTAAACGGAACGCTATATTTTTCAGCCAATACCCATGAGCATGGCATGGAGCTTTGGAAGACTGATGGAACAGAAGCAGGAACGGTAATGGTAAAAGATATAGTACCGGGCAGTGAATCTGGGGGACCTTCCGGTTTACTAAACGTAAATGGAACGCTCTACTTCCGCGCGCATACCGATGATGCCGGAGATGAAATCTGGAAAAGTGATGGCACCGAAGCGGGGACTGTGATGGTAAAAGATATAGCACCCGGAGACGAAACCAGCATCCCCGGAAATTTTACCGCAGCAGGTAATATACTATACTTTACTCCAGATGCTCCGGACAGTGGTGTGGAGTTATGGAAAAGTGACGGAACAGAGGGCGGCACAGAGTTGATAAAAGATATATGGCCGGGCACGGAAGGCGGCTATCCGCAGCAGCTCACCGTTGTAGAGGGTATACTATATTTCAAAGCAATGACTTCATTGACAAGCGAAGGATTGTGGCGAAGCGATGGCACAGAAGCCGGAACTACGCTGGTAAAGGAATGGGACTCACGATACATTACCAGTATACATGCATTGGGCGATCAACTCATTCTGCTGATCGATGGTGCCCTGTGGAAGAGTGATGGAACAACAGCCGGAACAAGTCTTGTAAAATTTATAGCGCCCGACAACGGAATAACATTTCAGGATTTTGCTGCTACTGACAACGCATTATTCTTTATTGTAGATGATGGCACACACGGCTACGAGTTGTGGCACACCGATGGTACAACAATCGGCACGACTATAGTAAAAGATATAGCACCCGGAGAAGAGCAGGGTGCTGCGAACGAGCTTACGGTACTTGATAATATAGTATACTTCAACGGATATACCGCGGATACCGGTTGGGAACTGTGGCGAAGCGATGGTACAGAAGGAGGCACGCGCATGGTGAAGGATCTTACACCCCGTAAAACATTTGCGTCCAGTCCAAACGGTTTTGTATCGCTGAACGGAGTGCTATATTTCGCTGCTTCTGATGCGGATCATGGTGAAGAGCTGTGGCGCAGCGATGGCACGCAGGGAGGAACGCAACTGGTAAAGGATATAGAGCCCGGAACAACCGGCAGTGCACCGATCTATATCACGGTTTTCGATAATGCTATCTACTTCTTTGCCAAGACCGCTGCGAATGGATACGAGCTCTGGAAAAGTGACGGAACTGCGGCTGGTACGGCTATGGTGAAAGATATGGTAGCCGGAACAGGGAGCAATTCTCCCGGCGAATTTGTAATCGGGAGCGGAACGCTATATTTCACGGCACTCGGAGCAAGTGATACCCGTGAACTTTGGAAGACCAACGGTACGGCTACCGGAACAGTAAAAATTTCATCGGTGGGTGATACGTACGGGCAATACTATATTAACCAGCCCATCTTCAACAACGGCAAGATCTTGATGGTTGGTCATACACAAAATGAAGGAGGAGAGCTGTGGGTAAGTGATGGAACGGAGGCAGGTACTTCGCTTCTGAAAAACATCCAGACTGGTGCAGGCAGCAGCTATATAAACTCATTTGTAAGTGCCGGTAATACGGTATACTTCCTCGCAGAGTCCGAGGGTAATGGCCAGGAGCTTTGGAAGACAGACGGTACAGCTGCAGGTACAGCCCTTGTAAAGAATATCACCCCCGGTATATGGCCGAGTTTTATTGACGGCATGGTTGCTTTTCAAAATCATTTATACTTCAGGACGAGTTTTAATCATGAATACAAACTCTGGCGTACAGACGGAACGGAGGAAGGCACCGTAGCCATAAAAACGCTGGCCGATATCGATGACCTGATCGCTATATCAAAAGCGGCTGTAAGGGATGATCACTTTTACTTCACGATCAGCGATTATGAAGGATCGTTTTCCCTTTGGACAAGCGATGGAACGGAAGCCGGAACGAAGGTAGTGAAGAATGTACCCGTGGGCAGTGGCTATTACTATACGCGCGATATCCTCCCGCTGGAAGATGATATATACTTATTCATTCAAAATCAGACCGGCTTTTGCGAACTCTGGAAAAGTGACGGCTCCGAAAATGGTACGATGTTCTATGCCGATGGGGCTTATATATCATCCGATGCATTTGTATTGGACAACGTGATGTATTTTCAGGCCGATCAATGGAATGGTGACTATGAATTATGGCGGGCTGACATCACGATTACGGGACTTGAAGAAGAGCAGGAGGCAGGCACACTTAGCTTGTATCCCAATCCAACGGCCGGGCTACTGTCGTTTGCAGTAAAGAATCATGAGCAGATTGTCTCCGTTGCCGTCATCGATGGCCATGGACGCGTGGCGGAATCATTTATACCATCAGGGCCACAAGTAACGTTAAATACAGGAAGATTGCCGGCTGGCGTATATGTCTTGGTGGTGAAGACCAAAGGCGGTGTTTATCGTGCGCGCTTTGTCAGAAAATAACAGGCTTTCACAAGGGGAAGAGTGAGGCGTTGTTGGGTTGCATCGTAGCCATGCGCTGCGATCTGGTAAATTTTTGCTGGAGTTCTTTGCCGTGTTTATAGTTGGTGATGATCTTGGGCCATTTCCGGATATAAACCGAGATCATTACCCGCGCGGAGTAAGCCTGCAACGACACCAGGGTATGGCGGGAGCTTCCTCTTTTCAGAAACGGAATGATCAACAAGTATTTGATATAGGTTCGAAGCAGGTATAGAAACGACTTCATCATACGATACCGAAATATTTTTACGTTCTGATATTTCCAGTCACAGATAACTTTATAGGGGTGTAATACTTCGAGACACTTGGCACTTTCTTTCAGATACTTTCTGTAGTATTCTACTGTGATGCGATCGCGTGTAATAAAGTGGCGGAAGGTAAGTCGCTCGTCATACCAGACGATAAATCCGGCAATGGCCAATGCCAGGCACAATTCGTAATCGCCCCCGGAACTAAGCTCTTTCCCGAGACGATCCGTTAGCAAACTTCGGTGTCCGGATTGAATGAGTATATCGTAAGCTGATTTTCGGATAACACAACCCGCACCATATACCGTGCAACGTTTTACCGGGCCGCTCTTAGCCCCTTGACGCCCTGCAGCGTAAACGGAGAAGGATCGTATCCAATCGGGAGGATCTTCTTCAAACACAAGCGAGCCGTTTCCTCCAAGCGCACCTATATTCGGATGTGCATTCATTACCTCGTATACCGTAGCTATATAATGTGGATCAAGCCAGTTGTCATCATCGCACATCAAAATATAGTCATACTGGGCACTGGCAAACCCACGCGCACGTGCATAGCTTAATCCGGGCTGTGGTTCGGGTATAACGCTGAACGGTTGGGTACATATATACTTACTCCACTCGGATCTGGCAACAGCCGCGGTATTATCCGATGATGCATTGTCGATAATAATAAACTCCCACGGTATAGATTCAGGCACTTGCTGACCGGCTATATATCGAATGGTTTCCGGCAATCGTGCGGCCCCATTGTAAGTACATATAACGACTGATACACCTGGTTTGCTCATCGGTTAAAGATTATTTTTCCTGTCATTTTTAAGATCATCCAGGCAATAGGTATATCCCGGTGCATACGCCATGCCTCGCGCATTTGTGCCAGCACACCCTTACGATCTTTATATCGCTTCCATAAAGTGGCGGCAGTACGCAGCGCATAGTAGGCGTAAAATTTCTTCGCCTTTGATAAAGCCTTTTGCTGTTCGGCTTCCGGTAAGTAGCGACTGATCCGGTTCATCACAAATTGCAAATCTTTCAGGTTTTGTGCTGTTGTAAACGACTGTCCCGAAATAGAATTATAGTGCCTGCGGTACGATGCATATATAGCCGGCGTATAGGCAAACGGATATTTAGCAGCAATGCGTGTCCACATCTCCCAGTCCTCGCCATAATGTACACCATAGAATGCCCCTAACTCTTCGTATACTTCACGTTTTACTGCGATGGCTACATATTGAATGCGCTGTCGTTCTGCCAGTCGTAATAACCAGTTTTGAAGTATACCTTCTTCGGTGGCCTCTCGTTCCGGAGTCAGCACGATGTTACCGTGTTCATCTATATATTGATAATGACAGAATGCTGCCGCCACATCCGGATACTGCGTAAAGAGGCCATCAAGTTTTTTATAAAAACCAGGATGTACCACGTCATCACTGTGTAGCAAGTGTATATATTTACCCGTAGCGCGGTTGATGCAGGTTTCGAAATTACGCAGACTTCCTACATTGTGTGGCTGGCGAAAATACGATATACGTCCGTGAGCAGTTTGTGCTACGAGCGCTTGTACATCTATATCGGTGCTGCAGTCGTCCACCACTTCAATCTGCATATTGCTTTCTTTATCCGCCTGGTTTAGTACTGATTCAAGAGTCTCTTTCAGAAAATTACCGCCATTATAAACCGGTATCATAACAGACCATTGCGGTCTGTCTGCTATGGTAACAGGGCTGATGCGTGGGGGAGAGTCGGGGGTTCGGTTTACATCTGTGTGACGGCTATTTATACTCAATCTATACTGTATGTTAGCTGCTATACTAAATTTACTTTATTATTTGATACCGAAAAATAGTGTTTCAATTTTTTTATTCGCCACCGGAGTGCGTTGCCGGTCTTTCGCGCTATATGATTTAATTTCCTCGTTTTTATCAGCAGTATGATGTTGTTGGGCCAGGGTAATTCCTGGAAAAGCTGGTAAATAATAAAGTCATGTTTGAACCACGCAGCGTCCGCAATATCTTTTTCGTTGCGGTTTACATTGGGAGTTTTAATAATCTGATCGGTTATTTGCCGCAGTACTCCGAGGCATTCCATAATCTTCCCTATATCATTCAGCGCAGCGATAGGGGCGGTGTGGTGGCGCAGGCATTCCAGGTATTCTTCCGGAAGCGAAAAATCGCTCCCCATATAGTGTCGTAAGTTACGGAGTACATTTTCACGATTGGCAATATCGTATTCCGTTTTACGAAGTACGGTATTGAGACTGTTGGGCGACAGGCGATAGTCCAGCAGGATTTCACTCAGATTCGCCATGCGGAATTTCTGCGCCAGCTTCCAGAACAGATCGTAATCTTCCGAATAACGTTTGCTATACATACCGACATCCTGTACGGCCGTTTTGCGAAACATTACAGTCGGGTGGTATATCCAACATTCAAACGTCAGGTTGTAGTAGAAGAAGCGGCTGGTATATCGCTCCAGGCGAACGTGCTTCCCCGTGGAAGTAACTACGCGACACCACGTAGACAGCAATGCACACGCTTTGTCATGCAGCATATAGTCATACTGTTTTTGCAGGCGCGTGGGATAACTGATGTCGTCTGCATCCATGCGCGCAATCAATTCACAGGATGCCAGCTCAATGCCGCGGTTTAATGCGGCCGCTATACCTGCGTTGGTGTCGTTTCGTATGAAGTGGATCCGCGGGTCCTGGTAAGATTGAACGATCGCTATACTTTCATCCGTTGACCCGTCATCGATGATCAGAAATTCAAAATCGCGAAACGTTTGGTGCAGTATACTATCGATGGCTTCGTGAAGAAAAGAAGCTGCATTATATACCGGCATCAGCACCGTAAGTTTGGGATCGCTCATGCTGCAATACGGTTAAGTAATCTGCGAGCAACCTGTTTTGCTTTGCGAACAATGCGCGAAGGTATATCGTGAAATATGCGATAGCGTAGCGGATGATGATAGGGCAGAAGTGCTTTTCGAAGCAAGGTATTAACCGCTGCGTTGTTGATAGAATGATCTTTCAGATATTGAATGAACCACTCGAGATAATACTGACGCACGCGATGATATCGTCCATCCTGGTGAACGTTGAAAACCTGTGATGCCTGGCGCTGCCGGTACAGGTTATTACATGCAGACGACACAAATATAGTCTCATGAAGATATAGCTGTGCGAGAAACGCCTGGTCTTCGTATACAGCGGTCGGTCCTATAAAATCCTCTACAAATAAAATGTGATCGTGAACACTTCGCTTTACCATCATTCCCGAAGGACAGGGAGCTGCGCCTTTTCCAAGGGGATATAGCTGCAGCATCAAGGCCGGTGGATAATATAGTTTGTCCTGTTCATCGCACCCGATTGGTATGATAACATTCTTTCGGTTCGCAGCTTGCCAGCTGTACCAATAATCCGAAGCCTCCAGAAGTACAGTAGCCTGCGGATGTTGATCGAAGATATGGAGCTGTTGTTGAAGCTTTCCCGGTAACCACACATCATCGGCATCGAGGTAAGCTATATATTTTCCCCGTGACTTCGCTACACCGAGATTGCGGCTTTTACAAACGCCTTTGTTGGCGCGATGCTCGTGCTGCAGGTATATAATTTTATCGGGATAGGCATCAGCATACCGTTTCGCTATAGCAGGACTTGTATCGGGCGAGCCATCGTCTATTAAAAGTAACTCCCAGTCGGAAAAGGTTTGTGCGATCACACTTTGAATGGTCTCTTCCAGAAATGCTTCTTCCTTGTAGAAGCAGGTGACTACTGAAACGGTTGGACTTGCTATAGGCATGGCTCTGAATTGTTTATTGCCATGAGCGAAGTGCTGCAATGAATTCACTTCCCCGAATATTCTTCACCTGGTAACGCGGTAAATCATACAGGTTGCTGCTCTGTGTAACGGTTCCTTCATGCGTGGATGCTGCATAGTCAAAGCCAAGTTTCTGCGTTATACCCGGAGTATATTCGTTTAGATCGCCATACGGATAGGCAAAGCCCGTGACCGGTTTGCCGATGATCGACTCCAGCACCGACCGGCTCTCCTGTATTTCGTATCGCTGTTCCTCCGGAGACAGATGTCCTAAGGCTAGATGATTTACAGTGTGTGCGCCAATTTCAAACAGCGCTATACCGGCCAGTTCTTTCACTTGTTTTTCATCCATTAAGTCCGGAAGATATATAGTTGTATTAACCCATTCCTGCAGTACTTGCATAACACGTTGCTGTTCCGGTATCGCTAAAGGCCGGATGGCCGCCCACAGGTCATAGAATAACTTCAGCCTTGCGTTGTATAGCGGATGTCCGTAGTGCCATTCGCGGATCTCCTTCTCAGCCGAATCAGACAGTATATGAGAAGGACCGAGGTCCATGGTGAAATTACTGTCTCCAATCTGAAGGTTGATCTTTTCGGGAAGCTTTGGAGTGGTAAGAATAAGTTGTTCGAGCTCATCCCACCAGAATGATTTCTTCTCCGCTGTAAACCGGGTGGTAAGATAAAACGTAGCCGGAGTGTTATACTTCTCCAGAACAGGTTTGGCTGCTGTAAAGTTATCGCGGTAGCCGTCATCGAAAGTAATGGCTATATAATTCCGAAGTGCCTCCTTTGCCCGGGCACGTGCAGTCAATTCACGCATGGTAACTACCTTGAAGTTTTCGGAGATATAGCGCACTTGTTCGTCAAAGTATTCCGGAGTTACACAAAGATCCCACGGATCAATGCGCGCGGAAGCTATGCGATGATACATGAGTACGATCGCATCGTTCTTGTTACCGAATATCTTTTTCAGAAATGAAGCCATACCTACTTGGTTGCTTTAACTGCTATAATTACCTGGTAACTCGGATCGTGTACATCGAGATAATCTGCCCGGACTTCGGGTAGTCCCATACCGTACAGGAAGGCCGTTGCTACATACACATTGCCGTACGTTTGGATATGTACTCCATCTTTTTCAAAAAGTTCAAGCATCAACCGTTGCATGGATGTATCGGTAAACGACCAAAGCCAGTAATCTTTCCATTCGCCTTTATCTATATGACTAATGCCGGGTATGGTAAGCAGGAGGGTGCCGTCTTTTTTTAAAATACGATGGCAGGTTTTGAGCGCTGCCTTGTAATCGTAAATAAAGTGAAGCGTTTGTGTGAGTATAATACAATCAAACGCATCGGAAGGAATTTGTGGAGCATCACTAAGATCACCTACAAATGTTACGATGTCACTAGCCTGCGTAACATGTAATACATCGCTTTGAGTTATAGCATTCCCGCCATAGCGCAGCGTGTATGCATTATCGCCAATCTCTAGCACGCGACCCTTTATAACCTTGCTATTGTCATTTAGAAATTTTTCGATATAGTAACGATCAACCGGTCCGCCACGGTCGTAACCAAAATCGTTGCTTACCGGTGAAGTTCGCTCCAGGTCAGCCCACTGTATTGTACCCGGCGGTGGTATATATTGATGCATATAACCCCGTTTGTACAACATCTTTTTTACAACCTGTGGCAGAGACTTCTTCAATACATTTTTCAGTTTCAGCTTCAGTATCTTCGCTTCGAGTTGTAATCCATACGAAGTCTTCAGACGCAGTAACGCCTGGCGGTCAGCGCGGGATGGAATCTGTCTGGATTTATATACCTGGCGCTGAAGTATATCTCTTAGTTTACCGGTATAATAATCCGTCCAGATGGTTCGGCCATTGTTCCAGGCATGTATCTCCTGCTGATTTTTTAAATATACCTTTTGCGATTCCAGTACATGAAGCGCAGACTTCAACATAAATGGAATGCTGGCCGACATGTTATTTCCGTGGATGCGATAAGCCGCCATGTTCTTATCATGACAACCTACCGGATATTTTCGTGCAATACGCAGGTATAGATCATAGTCTTCGCACGCCTTGAGTGAAGTATCAAACCGGAATTCATTCAGCGCCCAGCGGCTATACATCACAGCAGCGTGCATACCGATATAATTGCCCTGAAGAAAATGTATATAGTGGTCAGCTTTTATAACGGAGAGTTCATCTTTTTCCACCGGATATTTCCATTCATCTACTTTGTCATGC
>CAMLLI010000046.1 GCA_946480685.1 uncultured Flammeovirgaceae bacterium
ATGAACTGCGAGACCAGGCCGACCCAGACCGCGAGCGCGGGCGCGTAGGGCACGTCGAGGTACTCCAGCAGGACGTAGTGCGCCGCGCCATAACCAGGTAAATGATAAGCCATACGAAGGTCTTACTTTGCGCCTGTTCAATCCACAAACAAAACTATGGAGTTTATATTGGGTCGATAGTAATATAGGTGTGCTCGACCCTCCCGTGGTCGGTTCCTTTGAAGGAAGTATAGGAACATTCTATTGTAAAGATATATTTCAAGGTAAGCCAATCATTGTAATGTTTAAATGGGACAAGACTGATCCTAACAACCCGGTATGGAGCCAGGCTTTCTCTCCTGACAACGGCAAAACGTGGGAAATGAATCTCACCAACACATCGCATCGAATAATGCCCTGATTCGGCTATAGGATTGCAATATGTTTCATTTAAGAATTATATAGGACAATGACTATTCACCAGGCTACTATACAGGACATTATACCCCTGGCTCACTTATTTGACGAGTACCGTGTATTCTATCAATATCCCAGCGATATACCCGGCAGCGAGACATTCCTCGCTGACCGGTTATCGTCAAGCGACTCCGTCATTTATGTAGCACGCGCAGCAGACAATACACTCATGGGATTTGTTCAATTATACCCGCTGCTGTCTTCGGTGCGCATGAAGAAGCTTTGGCTGTTGAATGATTTGTATGTGCATCCCTCCTTCCGCGGGTTAAAAGTTTCTGTAAAACTGATCGATCGTGCAAAACAGCTTACTCGGGAAACACAGGCAGCCGCACTACTTTTAGAAACAGCAAAATCCAATACCATCGGTAATAACCTCTATCACCGGACAGATTTCGTATTGGACACTGATCACAACTATTATTCATGGAGTCATTGATATAGATATACCTATGAGCAGAATGATTCTCTTTTCACTGACGATCTTTATAACATTGACAGCGCAGGCTCAGTCCGGTAAAACTTTGGCACAGTCATTTGTACCTGGTACGATATCCAGTGACTCAATTGAATTCAACGCAGTCTTTTCACCTGACGGCAGGTCCTTTTATTTCACGCGCTCCGTGAACAAGCGTACGCAATTATACTATAGCATTCATGTTGCAGGAGAGGAATGGTCGAGGCCCGAAGCACTCCCCTTTTCCGATACAAATTACTCGGATGCCGATCCTGCTTTCTCGCCCGATGGAGAGCTTTACTTTATTTCCAATCGTCCAACGCATCCCGGTGACACTATAAAAGACTATGATATCTGGAAAGTAACACGAACAAGCACAAAACAATGGTCTCAACCTGTCAACGTAAAGGAACTGAATTCTGCGGAAGATGAATACTATATATCTTTTACGGCAAAAGGTAATGCGTACTTTTCTTCATCCCGGAAGGGCGGATACGGAGAAGAGGATATATACTTTAGCAAATACGCGAACAATAAGTTTGAAGTGCCGGAGAATATAGGTGGTTCAATTAATACAAGCCGATCGGAGTATGATCCCTTTATAACTGCAAACGGTTCTGCATTGATCTTTACCTCTTCCGGCCGGGATGATAGCTTTGGCAAGGCCGATCTGTATTGGTCTGTAAGAACAACAAATGGTTGGCAGAACGTGAGTCATTTCAACGAAACGATCAACACCAGTACCCGAGACTATTGTCCCTCTATATCACAAGACAAAAGACATTTCTTTTACAGTAGCAGCGGAGATATAAAGTATGTTGCTATTGACTATCTGCCTGCCGAGCTCGTGAAGGGTATCAGATCAAAGTAACTATACCATTTAATTCACTTTATAAACTGGATAACCGCATTTGGCACTGGTCGCTCACCTGCTATCTTCTTGTCAACGACTTCAGTATTGTCCCAACGATGTTGTCCCATTTTGCTGAGATCGTTATATACACCGAGTAAATTGAAACGTTCGAAAACAAAAGGTATACCTTCCGCCCCCAAAGGAGAATTTCGATTGGCAACGTGAAAATGAAGATGTGGCCCTGTGGTTTGCCCTGTAAAACCGAGCGAAGCAATCACGTCTCCCTTCCGGATTTTTTGTCCGGGCTTTACGCGCGTACTTCCGGGTTTTAAATGTTCGTAGAATACAAAATGATTATTACCAATGTCCAATACTATATAGTTGCCGGTTGCTTTTTCGGCAGGCATAGCGGGGTGTCTCGATATTGTCTCACTTTCTGAAAAATCATTGCGCACCGTTACGACTATACCATCGGCTACAGCAAGTACATCTGCTCCATAGCCGTACCAATTGGCAATAACATCGTCATTCTCTTTGGCGTATTGTCCCTTTTCATTTACCAACATAAAATCAATAGCGAAACGTCCGGGGATGCGGGCTTTACCATCGGTAGTATAAATTACCCGGCGATGTCCGCGTACCCATGCCGGATCGTAGATGGCTACCCATGGACCATTGCGCAAAGGTGCACCGAGAACAAGAGGCTCCCGAAGATCAACCGACCAACTTTCATCTTGTATACGAATCAAAGATTTCTTTCCTTCCTCAAGTACTATACCTTCGATTATATGATGCACCGGAACAGCCAGTTTATCCGCAACCAACTCGATATATACTATACTAACGGAACCAGGCTTTAATAGCAATGCATCGGAAGTCTGAGACACAACGGTCGGAACATACGCAAACCGCATCTTCAAATCCTCAAGTCCAAACGAAGCGACTAAGGCAGAATCTTGGGCCGTGACCACACGAAGCGATTGGATGGCGATCGTATCAGTAGAAAAATTTGTAAGCATCAACTCATAATAAAATGTACTCCTTCCCCCTATCTTAACCGACTTGGGTTGGTGAAGTATTCGCATGTCCAGAGAAGTCCGGTAACGCTGTGCATGAAGCGTTGCAACGGAAAATAGCAGAAAGCATATTACTGCAAATGTCCATGTTAGCTTAAATAAATTTCGCGGACTAGATAATGTGTTCATCAAACGAATATCGTTGGATTTTATATCAGAGCAACAAACTTCATCTGCAACATAAAAAAAATTAAATGTGATTGTCCGATCCGGCAATCCTTGTCCGTCATGCAGACGAACATTTTAAACCATTATCATTATGAAAGACTTTGTATTGATTTTCAGAAACAGCAGCAATCAGCATGCGAATCCGTCACCAGAGCAAATGCAGGAACGCATGAATTGGATTGGAAGTGTTGCCGCTCAAAACAAACTGGCGGACAAAGGTAATCGGCTATCAGCAAGCTTAGCCAAGACTGTAAAGCCAGGCAACATTGTAACGGATGGGCCATACGCAGAAATGAAGGAGTTTGTTAACGGCTACATGATCGTAAAGACAAACACGATTGACGAAGCGGTTGAACTGGCACAGGCTAATCCCATTCTCAAAGCCGGAGGTACGATCGAAGTGAGAGCTATATTAACTGCTGACGATAAGCGTTAACGTGAAGCAATAGCGCCTGCAACACAGATGTACACTGTAAATAGCTAGCCGTATTAATCAACTAGCAATAATGACGGCCAGAACAAACCGGCCGTCATTAATCTAATTAGCAATTACAATAACCTCATCCACAAAAATCCAGGCCTTACCACCCGCTCCGGAGTGCCATGCTGGGATCGGGCTAGCATTTTTAGCTTCGATGCGAATAAACCTCGCTGATTTTTCTCTCAGGACAGCTACGTATGTTTTGATAGTAGATTTATCTGCCTTGGTAACAGCATTAAACTCCTCCTGCAACACCGGTATATATCCTTTACCATCAGTCGATATGGAAAAACTTACTTTGCCTGGCGCGAAGATCCAGGCGGATTGATCGTGCAGAAAATTAAGTTTGATGGAGTGAACTTTCTTTACACTTCGCAGATCGAGTTCCGCATTAAAATCGGTGCCTTCAAATCCGAGCCAGCGTCCGTCACGACCATTGAGTGAACCGGTAAGTTTATCAGTCAACGTTTTTTGTCCACGGGATGTATAATTCGCGTGCGGTGGATGTCGAAGTGTTATCAGCATTCGCTTTGGTACAGCCTGGTAATGTACTTGAGCAACTTCGCTTTTATCGAAGCCATCTTTAATCGCTACAGCTTTTACAAACGTTGCTCTGTCTATTTTAAAAGGCTTGGTATACTGTATTGAGTTGGCGGTAGGCGTTCTTCCATCCAATGTATAGTATATAGATGCTGTTGAGTCAAAACAATGAAGCGAAACTTCAAGGGACTCACCTTCTTCAATCTCCGGTATAGCCGGCTCGATTAACGGTGGAGTACTTTGTTTGTTATCAGGTTTAGCGTAAACAAATCTCTCCGGTTGAATTATTTCACGCAATGGACTATCGCCTTGTTGGAAATATACTTCGACTGTTTCATCTGGAATAACATGGTCATACTGAAAGGTTATCGCATGGTATCCTTTTGTCAGATAGACAGCTCTGCCCTGTTCTACGATTTCATTGTCAATTAATATGCGCATCGAGTTCGCGGCATAGCCAAAGAACCGGTAATCATCATCCTTATCTATTGCTATATATCCATTCCACATTATACCAAATGTGTCAGCCGGCAGTGCTTCCGGTATGTGTATGCGAGTTTGTGGAGCTATGACCAGCGGTACATCATTTATCCAATGAAAGGGTGCAGTATTTTTATCTTTGCGAAAATATGAATACACCAAGCCGCGTATACTTTTGTCCACCGTGTGAGAGGCATTTCCAGTTAGTGAAGTAATTCGTTTTGGTACAACCGGGAGTCGCATTTGCTTTCGAAGTCGGGCCATTGCCCAGCACCACCATGCCACTTGTTCACCGTTACCTGGATCTACAATCTTCCAGACACCTTGCTCCAGACTTTTAAGCTCTGTTTTAGTCAATGTATATATATCCTGAGGTGCTCCATTTGCGAGGTAAGCATTCTCCATATACAACGGTTGTTGATGTTGAACAACCCGTAGCATCGAGAATATATCATATAGCCTTATCCATTCTTTTTCACGTGCAGCGTACTCCATCTCCCAAGCTATACCTTTGCCAATCATTTGTCCGTAGAACTCGCCATTCGGCCATGAATCAGTAGGCATCCATTTTACACCATTCCACTTCTGTATAGTTCTGCGCAGCTCAGCCACTGTATTTTCCAAGATGTCATGTGACAGCGGTTCCCATTGCGCAGCCACCGGTGACAGATTTACCCAGCCCATTCCGTGGAAAGGTATATGTGCATTGTTTTCGTTCAGCAACAACTCGTAGTATACATCCTTGCCATCTATATTTTGTATGAAGTGCTTTCGTATACCCGAGCGCAGGATATCAAGTTTATCTTGCCAACGGGCGGCAGCATCAATTTCGCTTCTGCGTTTGGCTACAGCTATCATTGACTCCAGTGCAGCGCCCACAAAACATTGCGTCAGTAAATTATAATTGCTGGGTACAAGTCGTGAATGCTCAAAGGCATAGTTATAGACCAGGTCAGGGATAGCACCGTCTTCCTCTCTGCCAAAATATGGTTTCGAGACAGACCGGTTCATCAACGCAGCGGCTATACGCCAGGTACGATTTTCGAAATTCGTCTCGCCCCGATGCAGCGCGAGTTTCGCCCACGCTAAAATCACGTGTGCCTGCCCGTCAATCTGGTCTGTGCGACCAATAATTCTATAGGGATTATTAACAGAGTCTGCAGGTTTATCGGGGTATAGCTTCCGATCCAGTACATGAGGAACGCGCGTCATGCCATTGGTGCTCATGGCATCAAATATGCAGTTAATTAAGTGTTCAGCGTGTGTTAGTTCTCCTGTCTCCAGCAGCAATGGAACCATCGCTCCCACCGTACGTGCATACATACCATCATACTGTCCCGTCTCAGACTCCTGCAAAAATCCATCAGCCTCAATACGATCCAACAGATTATAATATGTATTGGAATATAGTGTCTCAAAAAACTCAGAAGACAACTCTTTCTTAACCTCCTGGTAGCTGCCATCATCATCATGCTGACAAGAACAAACAAGCAACAGAAAGAGAATACCGGCAGAGACAGAACGCATGCTTTTTTTACGTGTTTAGGTGTTTATGTGTGTATGTGTTTAGGTTGGAATGCAGTGCAGCTGTATAAGTGTATAGGTGCTACGTGTTGCCGTGTATTATAGAGTACATCTATACTTCAACACATCAACACATCAACACATTAACACAACGAACACAAACATATATCAACTTCCAAACATAAACACGTACACACATACACACTTAAACACGTCTTACCTCGTAAAGCCGAGCTTGTCAAGTCCTTGCTGTACTTCGGGGGCTGACATGAACAGCTTCCACAACAGTCCGGAACGATAGTTCTCAATCATCACAATTATAGGACCTTGATCTATAGCAAGGTAACGCGGCTGATACCAATTGTGATGTTCACTAAAGGCATCGTAGAAACCGTATTCACCAAATGTCTTATCACCAAGATCGAAGTAAAAATGCTTCAATGCTTTCATGGACTCTTCCGGTGTATAAGGAAATGATGAAAGGGCTGCTGTAGGAGAAATAACTCCTAAATCTTCTGCGGGACTGTGCGCAGCGTAACCGTTGATCGAATAACTCGCTGTCAATCCCCAACTGTTTTCACCATAGCCTTTATACTGCTTAGGGTTCTCAACACAATATTTGTAATTGATCAAAGTATGATTACGGTTATGTGTCCAATAGTCTGCGTAGCGATCTTTAAGATTATGCGGATCCAAGGCAAGATATGAATAGTGTGACCAGAACAACGGGCCGCCATATTGTTGTGCACCGTTATGGCGAAGATCGAGGTGGTAGCCGTATTGCTGATGCGTTGAATCATTACGCATACCGCCTTTACGTGCCCAGCCATCGTGATATACTTCTGCGGGTACCCCATGCGTTGGCGATGCAGCAGCAAGTATATACATGATAAGACATTCGTTATAGCCTTCAACTGCAAAGTTCATCACCCATGCTTTGTCGGGTGACCAATGCCAGTATAAAACATTCTGCTTATTCTTACGATGCCAGTCGAATTCTACCTCTCGCCAGAGTTTATCGATACGGCCCGCTAAAGCTTTCTCCTGATCATTACCATCTTTGAAGTATTGTCTCACACATAACAAACCTTGCAGCAGATAGGATGTCTCAACCAGATCTCCACCATTGTCATTGGGACTGAACGGTTTTACTTTACCGGTTTCACCATTCCACCAGTGCGGCCATACACCGTGAAAGCGATCTGCTTTTTCAAGCCACGTTATAAAATGCGTGAGGCGTTCGACACCTTGTTCGCGCGTAATAAAACCACGCTCGATGCCAACCAGTATAGCCATCACACCGAAACCTGTCCCTCCGGAAGTAACAATATGTTTGTCATTTTCCGGATATACATTATCGGCATGAAAGCGTTCGCGCGCAGCACCGCTTGTAGGTTCCGCTCCATTCCAGAAATACTGAAAGGTTCTCGCTTCAACAAGTGTCAGCAATGAATCATCGCTGATGCGTGCGGTTGTATCAGTCGAAGCCGTCTGTTGTTCTGTCTTCCTGGGCGTACACGAAGCCAGTGCGGCTACTAATACTAAAAAGTAAATGAAATTCTTTCTGAGCATGGTATCCATGTTTTCGTTTGGTTGTATAATATTAACAAGAGCAGAAATATGTCAGAAATCCTGCAAGAGCTGAAACATATCAACACAAAGCATCTTAAAAAACTATATACCGTGCGATTCGCTATGAATACTTTTTATAGATAAAAAACATTCGCTCAAACGGTTTCAGCATCTTTGCAATAAAGTTATCAAAGTGATTTTGCACTAAAAAAACAATCGCGAAAAACTGTTGAACCCGGTTAATCAAGCATGGCAACAACTCTGGCCGGAGCAGCCGAAGCCCCAACGATCTTTAACGGAAACACAGCAACTTTGAATCCGCTATACGGCAAGGCATCCAGGTTTACGAGTTGCTCCATGTGACAATATTCCTTTTGCTGTCCCACGAGGTGAGCTTTCCAGAAAGCATGGCGATCATTATTCTCTTTAGCTTTTTTGATTTGATGAGTAAGTGGCAAGTCCCAACCCCAAGAGTCTATACCCATCACTTTTATGCCTTGGTCGATTAGCCATGCCGTTGCTTCGGCACTCATGCCGGTACCGATATACGGAAAATTTTTTGTTCCGTTAAATTTATCACGACCGGTCTTGATCAGCACGATCATGCCAGGACGCAATACGAGGTTCTCTTTCTTCAAAAAACCATCAATGTCTTCGACCGTAATGGCATCGAAGTCGGCCTTGTGTTTCATGTCGATTACTATACCATCATTAAAACACCACTCCAACGGCACCTGGTCGATTGTTTTGGCAGGCTCTCCATTGCATGTTGGTGAATAATGCCAGGGAGCATCAATGTGCGTTGTTGCATGGACACCCATCTTCTCAATCGTGTCATCAGCCCAGCCTTCAAAGCCTTGTGGAAATAAACGAAACGGCAAACCCAATAACCGGATGAGCCATTTTGCTTTACCATGTGGCTTGTGTTTAATCTTAACACGCATAAACCAGGGATCATTTCGATTGAACTGAACGGGCTTTGACAAATCAATAATCTTCATTTGATAAACGTTGTTTATATATCGATGTACAAAAGAAGCAAATTTATACTCTCATTGTATATGATATCACAAACTATATATACCATTCTTTTAAATTTATTAAAGGTATACTATATCAAAGCGCTATGAAGATAATATATACCCTATATGATCGTACAAAGAACACATTGCAACTGACTTAATAGGATTTTATTGTACAACGTCTCTGAAAATTACTATATTATATAACGATAACACGCTTGGCTTATCGTACATTAATCTGCTTAAAGTTCCATTCGTACAGTTTTTTGGTCGATTGGTATAGTTCTCGCAACTATAACAGTAGCTATAATTAGGATTCTTCATGAAGTCTTCTGAGATTTACAACTCTATTCGCCCGCAACCCGCCTGTTAATAAACAAACCCAACTGCTAATGGTAAATCATGAAACATTACTGGTGTTGCGCTTTACTCTTAAAAATTCTGAAGGATATTTCTGTCATATTGAATCCGCTAAATATAGCAGGGTTATAACAGTCGCTGATGTGTCACGCGAGTTCTTTTTCCGATATGTATTGGACCTGATACGTGAGGAATTTGAACCGGCACGCACACGGCTCGACATTACTCTGGACGACCAGGAAATACCGGTTGACACGGAACTTATGAAGGATTTTCTGATGGTGGCGCTCTGAGGTGGCTGCCAATCAAGTTTACTCAATAATTTCAAAATAGACTTTCAATGCCTATATTACACGGGCAGTTGTATAGCAGCGTTCGTCCGTCTAAACACACACTGAGACACCCAGAAAACTACTTTCATCGTACCGTTTTTTTAAAGTGTTCGAATCCGCTTAATTTTGTCGATAACGTTTACCTATCCGGGCATGAATTGTGGCAAGGCTTTCGTTTTAATCTGCTTCCTGAGCTGTATTTTCCGTATTGCCGCTGCCCAATCAAAAATTACGGATAGCCTGGAAAAGGACCTCGCCAAAGCAACGGGAGAACAACGGGTAAATATTCTGAATCAACTCACCTACGAATTTATTACGCACGACAATGCCAAGGTTGTTCGCTACGGTGATGAGGCTATTCGCATCAGCCAGCAAATCGGCTATACAAAAGGTGAAGCTATAGCACATACGTATCGTGGCGTATTTGAATATCTGTCAGGACAATTCAAAGAAGCGCGTGCTGAGTTACATCGTGGTCTCGCACTGTCCATTCAGGCGGGCGATCGGGCCAACCAAGGATATACTTTGCTACAACTGGGGGTGTGTTCGCTGGAAGAAGTAGAAAAAGATTCAGCGCTATATTACTTTGAGAAGGCCTATACTATTTTCAAAGATAGCACCAACGCTCTTACACTGTCCAAAATATACCGGAACATGAGTGCGCTTTATGGGCAGCGGTATCAATATGACAAGCAGGAAATTTACCTCGACCGTGCCATTGCTATACGGAGGTTATTAAACGATGATATACTGCTGGCCGATGCGCTGATTCTGAAAGCTGGTAATATACTTGCATCCGGAGAAATTGGTGAAGCCGAAAATCTTCTGAACGAAGCGAAACAATTGGTGATCGCGCATACAGAAGATAAAGAAGATCTTCATGACGTCCGGCACCTGCGTGCGCTTATACTTTTCCGTAAAGGTAAATTTGACGAAGCACTTATATTGTTTGACTCTGCCCGCAATTACTATTTCAGTAAATCTCTTATCCGAAAATATATAACGTTGCTTACCGATATGGGCAAAGTATTTTCTGATCGCGGAGAGTATGAACTGGCGCTGAACAATCTATACGATGCACTTCGTCTTAGTAAGGAACATGGCTTTGAAGCCGATACCTATATTATACGCAATCGTATAGGATGGGTAAATTTTCATTTGGGAGACATGACACAAGCGTTGCGTCTTGCAAACGAAGCGTTGCACGATGGTCCTAAACGACAACTTGAAGGGGATCTCGCAGAAGCTCTCATGCTGAAAGGTGCTGTGCTCACGGATATGCATAAATATACCGAGGCAAATGCATCGCTCGATTCTGCATCGCAGCTCTACACTCGTCTGCAGGATGACAGGGGATTATGTGAAGTACTGATGAACCTCGGCTATCTGAAAGCCCGGCAGCAGCAGTATACCTCTGCCCTCACCCTCTACCAGCAAAGCATGCAGCGCGCTGAAACTTCCAACTATGCCTACGGATTGGCCCGTTCCCGCTGGGGAACCGGTGATATATATACTCATCTCGGTAATTATAAAAATGCAGCGCACCTGCTTGATCTGTCGGAGCAATACTGCAGGATGGCGCATGCGAATGAATTACTCCTTCTGAATTACAATACCCGCAGAGATTTACTCGCGGCACAGCAACGGTACAAAGAGTCGCTACAGTATTCGATGATGGCTACAGCATTGAAAGATTCTATTCATCGTACAGACCTTGCCCGCAGGTTTATAAACCTCGAGAAGACACAAGAGATCGAGCAGCGCGACCGAAACATCCAGGAGCTGCAAAAAGATAAGCAACTCGCACAGGACAAAATTCATTTGCAGGAATCGCGTTTGAGACAACAGTATATGCTAATTGCTGCAGGTGTAATATGCATTGCGTTACTGGCTATAGTAGCCACGCTATATTATCGGTTCTACAGACGAATCAAAGTTCTCAATGTAATTATCACCGACAAGAACAAGCGTATACAGGCACAGGCGCATAAACTTCAGGACATGAATGCCGAACTGAAACATTTATACCAGGAAGTGTCAGAACAAAATGAAGAGATACAGGCACAATCCAACAAGCTTGCCGAAAGCAATAAGAGTATCAGCGACCTGAATAGAAATCTCGAGAGAATTGTAGCTGAGAAAACACAAGAGCTGAGCACTACCAATGAGGAGCTGGTGCGCTATAACAATGAATTACTGCAATTCTCCTATACCGTGTCTCATAA
>CAMLLI010000047.1 GCA_946480685.1 uncultured Flammeovirgaceae bacterium
GAACGTGCCTGGGAATTTGGTGGCGAAATGATTCGCAAGTACGAACTCATCCGCTGGGGTAATTACTCGCAGAAAATGACGGAAACTGTAGAAGGTTTGAAAAAACTGGCCGATGATGCATACAACGGTACGGGTACACTACCGGACTACCTGTACTGGAAACGCGACACCAACGGTAAATTTACAGTGCTGAATCCGAACCGGAAGATAGCAGCTGCTCCGGATGAAACCTGGACACGCAGTTCTTTCCTGCTCGATCTGCACGACAACGCACTCACCTATGACGAGTGGATCACGCGCGACTGGGCCAATTATACCAATGGTACTGTGCGCTATATTTTCCCGATTCCTACGGTAGGTATTGATAACAGTAAAGGTGTTCTGAAAAATGACGGTTATGGTTTTGGTGGCGGTTGATCGTCTGCGATAACAATCCAAAATATTTCAGTCACAAAAAAGTTTTAGATATGACAACCAAGAAACTTAATATACTTTCTATACTTTTTTCGGTAGCAGCGTGCGCAGGATTTTTCTGGGCATGCGATGACGAAGACATCTATCCGGAAACACGGCTGTTCCGTCCGGTGCTTACGGAAGATCTGCGCGCAGAAGGTAACTCCATTATTGTAAACATGGGCAGCATGAAACGTGCAGTGTCCTATACCCTGGAAGTGAGCCGCGATACATTTAAGACAATCGACTATACCATTCAATCCGACACAAGCTATATCGTGCTCAATGATGAATCATTGAAAGGTGACCCCTTATTCTGGAATACACTCTACCAGATACGCGCTACGGCACATGCTGATAAAGCTGAGTATGATAGCAAGCTGTCGGATCTGGGTAGTGTACGCACAGATCGTTTCCCGACCATTCTTAATTTACCGAAGAGCTACGATGTTACCGATGTGGCCGCACGCGTTACATGGAGTGTTGCCGGTGCTAAAGTAACCGCCATCAAACTCTTTGCAGCAACAGATCTCAAGCTGACAACACCGTTGGCCGAGGTACCGGTTTCCGCGGAGGATCAGAATGACGGGGAAGCGATTGTTACCAGTCTTACACCTTCCACTGGTTACCAGATTGCCATCTATAGTGATGAGACACTTCGCGGTTGGGCAGACTATAAAACATTGGTAGCAGATATAGATCCTGCATCGGCAGGTGTAATCGATCTTCGTGATGCCACCGATCCGCAGGCGGTAGCAACTGCAGTGGCGGGTGCATCCGATGGTGCTATAATACTGGTGAAACGTGGTGTCTCATTTGATCTTCCTACAACAGCGCTGAACAAATCCATCACCATTCGTGCCGCGTATGGCTTTGGTGAACAGAAGGCTCGCTTGTATACTACTACCAACTGGAATATAGCAGGCGGATCAACGATTGATCACATTCATTTCATTGGTCTGGAACTGCGAGGTGATGATTATGGTGGCGACTATATCTTCAATCCTTCGTCCAGTGATATATCGGTAAATGAAGTTGTTTTTGATGATTGCGAGATTGGAACATTCCGTGGTATTATGCGTATTCGCGGTACCAATGTTGTAATAAATAATTTCGTGATTGCGAACTCGGTTGTGGACAGCCTCGGCAGCTACGGTATATTTACTACCGATACGGATCCCAATGCTTCCAACCCGACAGCGCGTGTTAATAATATTGTGTTACGAAACAGTACCTTCAATAAACTGCAGGCCGGTATAACATCAAGGAATAACTCGCAGTCTATTCTCATTGAAGGATGTACGTTTGCAAACCTGGTGCAAGCCGGAAGCAGCAACTATATATTCCGTTACCGTGGTGGTAACGGCAATAACGATGTTACCAACGGTATATCAATTCGCAATTCAATTTTTGGACACGGATGGGATGAAGCCGCTACGAAAGTATATTCCATTCGCGGAAAAGAAGGATTGCCCAATACATCCGTTGAACTCATTAATAACTATAGTACATCAGACTTTTCATTCATCGCTACATACGAAATCGCGGGATTCCCGGTAGGTAATTATGCAAGCGGACAGGATGCGCTGTGGACAGATGTAGCGAACAATAACTTTAATTTCAAGGATGGTGGTTTTGTCGGTAGATTCGACACAGGCGATCCGCGCTGGAGAGTAAAACTATAAAGCCCTGCGCTCACGTGCAATAAACATGTATCCGGTGTGACCGGCAAGGTCACACCACTTTTTAAAAACAGCAGATGTATATATATACCTTTTTTCGTACGGTTCGCTCGTGCATACTAATAGCAGCGTGTGCTGCGGGTATGTGCTGTTCGGGAGCGGATGCAGATGGCAACACCGAGACCGAACCCGACAAACCCACGCAAGTTGTAGAAGACGCATACGCTTTTCCGGGAGCGGAAGGTTTTGGTCGCAACGCTACGGGTGGACGCGGAGGTAAAGTTCTGTTTGTTACCAACCTGAATGATGCCGGTGAAGGAAGCTTGCGCGCGGCGGTACAAACCAGCGGTGCCCGCTATATTTTGTTTAAAGTCTCCGGGACGATCGCACTGAAATCAAGTATAAATATAGCGAACGGTGATGTTACCATTGCCGGACAAACTGCTCCGGGCGATGGTATATGTATAAAGAATTACCCGGTAAACATCAGTGCTGATAATGTTATCATCCGCTATATGCGCTTTCGCATGGGCGATGAAGCCAAACAGGAAGCTGATGCCATCGGTGGTCGTTTTCATAAGAACATTATTCTTGATCATTGCTCCATGAGCTGGTCGACAGACGAATGCGTTTCAATCTATGCGAATGAAAATACCACGCTACAGTGGTGTATCATTTCAGAGAGTCTGCGTAACTCGGTGCACGATAAAGGTGCACACGGTTATGGCGGTATATGGGGTGGTAAATACGCATCGTTTCATCATAACCTTGTAGCACATCATGATAGTCGTAATCCGCGGCTTGGTGAAGAAGCCGGTAAAGCATTTGCTCTTACTGACCTGGTTGATCTCCGTAACAATGTAATCTATAACTGGGGCAATAACAGTTGCTATGGCGGTGAAGCGATGAACGTTAACATCGTGAACTGCTACTATAAACCCGGACCTGCCACTGTGAAGAAAGAGCGTATTATCTCCATTGATAAAAATAAGAATGAAGGCACCGAAGTATATAACATCTGGGGCAAGTTTTACATCGATGGCAACTACGTAGAGGGAAGCACACGTGCTACCGCCGATAATTGGACATACGGAGTATATAACCAGTTTCACAGCAGTTATGGTACCGTATCAGATGCAGATAAAGTTGCTATGAAAAAGAGCGAGCCGCATCCCATCGGTAACAATGTAACTACGCATACCGCTACCGTTGCGTACGATCGCGTGCTGGACTATAGTGGCGCTTCCTTAAAACGCGATGCGATTGATGTGCGCATAATCGATAACGTGCGCAAAGGCGAATTTTCATTTCCCGGTTCGAATGGAAGTACCAATGGCATTATAGATACACAAAGTGATGTAGGAGGATGGCCGCTGTTGAATTCATCAACAGCTCCTGTAAGTACGTCCGGTGATGGTATACCGGACGAATGGAAAGTTGCGCATAAACTTGATCCCGCCAAGGCACAAGCGAACGGCCGCGATCTGAGCACAGCGTACGATAATGTAGAAGTATATATTAATGATCTTGTTCAGGTGATCACGGAATCGCAAAACAAATAGACAAAAAAGATAATGAAGTATTGGATTAGTTTAGTTTTGGCCTTAACGGTTATAACAGTATTGGGACAAGAGCAGCCATTGGCATTTCCTGGAGCCGAAGGATTTGGTAGATATACTTCGGGGGGGCGCGGTGGAAAGGTATATATAGTTACAAACCTTAACGATAGTGGTCCGGGTAGTTTGCGTGATGCTGTTGGTCGCCAGGAGCCACGGACAATTGTATTTGCTATATCGGGTACCATTGTACTTGAATCACCACTGGTTGTCAATAATGGTGATGTAACTATTGCGGGTCAATCAGCACCAGGCGAAGGTATATGTTTACGAAATTACCCGGTAACAATCCAGGCCGACAATGTTATTGTGCGATACCTGCGTTTCAGATTGGGCGATGAAAAAGGACAGGAGGCCGATGCCGTGGGAGGTACCAAGGGAAAAAATAATATCATCATCGATCATTGTTCAATGAGTTGGGCGACTGATGAGTGTGCATCATTCTATCGCAATAAAAATTTTACCATGCAATGGTGTATTGTGTCGGAGAGTCTCAATCACTCCGTACATCAGAAAGGTGATCATGGATTCGGTGGTATATGGGGAGGAGAGAAGGCAACGTTTCATCATAATCTCATAGCGAATCATACCAGTCGCATGCCGCGTTTCAGCGGATCTTCGACAACCCCTAATTCGCCAGATGAACTTGTTGACTTCCGGAATAACGTGATCTATAACTGGAGAAACAACAACACGTATGGTGGTGAGAAGGGGCGTTATAATGTCGTGAATAATTACTATAAGCCTGGTCCTGCCACTTCACCCAAGAAAGTGTGGATGGTTGATCCCTCTGCACCCTATGGTCAGTTTTATATTCAGGGAAATTGTCTCGAAGGAAATACGCAGGTCTCGAAAGATAATTGGAACGGGGGCATGCGCTATAAACAGGCGGACTCTGCGCGCGTGCGGCGACCTTTTGCCGTTGAGACAATCGAAGTACAATCTGCCGAAGAAGCATTTACCGCTGTGTTGAAAAATGCCGGTGCCAGCTATCGCAGAGATATAGTGGACAAGCGGATTATTGAGGAAGCGAAGACTGGTAAATCAACCTGTGGTAAAGGGAAGGATGGAATCATTGATTCACAAAAAGATGTAGGTGGTTGGCCTATATTAAAATCAGAACCTGCGCCAACGGATAAAGATGCCGATGGTATACCGGATGATTGGGAGACAAAGCATACGCTCGACCCCACCAATGGAGCGGATGGAGCAAGCTATACCTTGTCGAAGTCCTATACCAACCTCGAAGTATATTTGAATGAACTGGTAAAGCAGTGAAGACTGCTTTTTTTAAAGACCGGTTGTGCAATCGATTGCCTAATGAAGAAGTTAAATGGAAAGCTATATATACCCTTATATGATTAACACATGGAAAAGATGAACGCTGGAAAATGTGAATGAGCGGATGATGAAAATGTGAAGGGGGGGTGAACATCCATGTACCGGTAACGTCATGAGAGCCCACACAAAATAAATCGTTATGAAAAACAAATTAGTTATCCTCATCCTGATGTTGATGGCAAGTCAAGGATTTGCGCAGTCAACGCTTTATGTAGCACCTGGTGGTTCTGCCAGTAATGCCGGTACGATAAGTTCTCCTACAACCCTTGAGAAAGCGATCACCACCATTGCTGCCGGTGGCACGATCTATATGCGCGGTGGCACCTATAATTACTCGGCTTCTATAGTTATACAACGTGGTAACGATGGGAACTCCGGATCAACTAAAAAGATCTTTGCCTATAACAGCGAAGTGCCGGTATTGAACTTTTCCGGACAAGGCGTAGGTACTTCCAATCGCGGCATTGTACTCGATGCACTATACTGGCACGTAAAAGGTCTCATCATCGAGAAAGCCGGTGACAATGGCATGCTGTTGTCGGGGAACAACAACACGATTGAGAGCTGTATATTTCGTGGTAACAACGACAGTGGTTTGCAACTAAGCCGCTACAATACATCCTATACCAGCATCAGTCAATGGCCTTCCAACAATCTTATTCTGAATTGTGAAGCGTATGATAACAAAGATCCGGACAACGAAGATGCCGATGGTTTTGCAGCCAAGCTCACCAGTGGCACCGGTAACATTTTCAGAAACTGTGTTTCGCATCATAACATTGATGATGGCTGGGATTTATATACCAAACCTGACACCGGTCCTATAGGGGCTATACTACTCGAGAATTGTATCGCGCACAGCAATGGGACACTGACAACCGGCGGTACCTCCGGCAATGGCGATAAGAACGGGTTCAAACTGGGCGGTGAAGATATATCCGTAAACCACATGGTGCGCAGGTGTATAGCATTCAACAATGGTAAACACGGATTTACCTATAACCGTAACCTCGGCACAATTGAAATGACTAACAACACCGGGTATAATAATGCGGAACGTAACTTTAATTTTGATGGCGGTACTTCTACTTTTAAAAACAACCTCTCGTATTTTTCAAGCTCACATACCAACGATCGCATTGTCGGCACGCAGTCCGGAACAACCAACGCTTTCTGGACGAATAATGCATCCGCAAACTTTTCGGTAAACAGCGCGGACTTTGTAAGCCTCACACCGGGAGCCAACGCGGCACCTGTTGCAAATGGTTTTCTGAATCTTGCTTCCGGCAGCGATCTGATCAACGCAGGAGCAACTTCAACCGGTATAACCTATAACGGTTCTGCTCCGGATATAGGAGCGATCGAGTCCGGCACTACAACAACACCAACATCGTATAGCCTTACCGTTAACATCAGTCCTTCAGCAGGTGGAAGTGTTTCGCGCAGTCCGAATAACACAACGTATACCGCGGGCACAGTAGTAACGCTGACGGCTACACCCGCGAGTGGCTACACCTTTAGCGGCTGGAGCGGTGGCGCCAGTGGTACATCGTCTACGACAACGGTTACCATGAATGCAAACCAGACAGTAACAGCAACCTTTACGGCATCTACCGGTACACCGGAAATTGTTTTGAGTTCATCTGCCGGCAATGCGCAGGTTGCGTTAAGCTGGACGGTGAGTAACATAACTTTGACAGGACAGGAAGTATACCGCGATACCGATTCTGATCCTGCAGGTCGCACGCGCATAGCAACTGTATCCACCGGCACACGAAGCTATACCGATACGACACCAGTAAATGGGACAACATATTATTATTGGATCAAAGGTATAACCAGCACTACATCGTATAATTCCAATGCTGCACAGGCAACACCACAAGGAAGCACCGGCACGGCAACTATACGACTGGAGGAGGCAGAGACGCCAACGTCCGGCTATTGCAGTGCAGACGGCTCGCGACAAAACAGTTACAGCGGTGCCAGCAACGGATACTATATCAACCTTTCCAACTCTGCTTCGAAGGGTATCAACTGGAATGTGAGTACACCCGCGGCCGGATCATACACACTCGCCTGGCGCTATGCCAATGCCGGGTCAAGCAGCTCTACAACGGGGCGGCTACTGGTAAATGGTTCAGTCGTGTCATCAAGTGTTGCATTCCCGAAAACCAGCGCCTGGACAACGTGGACAACCACAACTGCAACGGTAAGCCTACCGGCCGGAACAAGCACAATTCGTATCGAGACAAGTGTTGCTGCCGAGTTTGCCAATATAGACTGGATGGAAGTTACCGGGAATAGTCCGGCAGCGGCATCGTGTAGCGCGGGCGCAAGATTGGCTGTTGAAGAAAATGAAGTATTCAATGGTGTTGATTTCAAAGCGTATCCCAATCCATCCAACGGCAGGGTTACGGTACGCTTTGAGCTTGAACAAGCCGCTCCTGTAAGCGTGGTGGTATATAATGCACTTGGACAGGCGGAAGTTACATCGCCCGCGAAAGTATATGAAGCAGGAATACATGAAATGAATGTGTCAGTCGGTACCGTACGAGGAACTTATGTTATGGCATTGAAACGTGGATACCAGACAAGCCGCAAGAGGATTGTGGTAGAATAGTATAAATTGAAAGTAAAAAATGAAGGTACAGGATGCAAGAGTGGGTAGAATCCTATACCTTCATTTTACTTTGAAACAGAAACAGTAAATAGAAATGAAGCAGATTTTTCGGGTGTCGTTCTTAGGAGTATGTATTTTGATTTTTAACAACACGCAGGCGCAGACGGATGGGAAGAACTATATATCCAAAGTGTGGGTTTCTGATCTGGGTAACGGATCATACAAAAATCCTGTACTTAATGCAGATTATTCTGACCCCGATGCGTGCCGTGCAGGCGATGATTTTTACCTGGTGGCGTCAAGTTTCGATGCTATACCGGGATTGCCGATACTCCATTCGAAAGATCTCGTTAACTGGACTATCATCGGTCATGCACTGAAACGTCAGCCCCCCTTTGAACACTTTGAGAAAACACAGCATGGCAATGGCGTATGGGCACCTGCCATTCGGTATCATAACAATGAATTCTATATATACTATCCCGATCCGGATTTTGGTATATATATGACCAAAGCGAAATACGCAGCCGGGCCGTGGAGCGAGCCGGTACTGGTAGAGGCCGGTAAAGGTCTGATCGATCCTTGTCCTTTGTGGGATGAAGATGGCAAAGTATACCTTGCTTATGCGTATGCGGGTAGCCGTGCCGGTATAAAAAGTATTATCGCGATCAAGGAGTTGAATGAGGAGGGCACGGCAACCATCGATGAAGGTAAACTGGTGTACGATGGACATGCAACGGATCCAACCATTGAAGGTCCTAAACTGTACAAGCGCAACGGATACTACTATATATTTGCTCCGGCTGGCGGTGTCTCTACCGGGTGGCAGCTGGTGCTGCGGTCGAAGAGTATATATGGACCCTATGAGCGTAAAGTGGTGATGGATCAGGGATCCACATCTGTCAATGGCCCGCATCAGGGCGCATGGGTCGATACACCGAATGGTGAACATTGGTTTCTGCACTTTCAGGACAAAGGCGCTTATGGTCGTGTAGTACATCTGCAACCTATGAAATGGATCAACGACTGGCCCGTGATCGGTATCGATAAGGATGGCGATGGTAACGGAGAGCCTGTGCTTACCTATAAGAAACCCAACATCGGCAAAGTATATCCGATCGCTACACCTGTGGACAGTGATGAGTTTAACGATGTTATACTCGGACGTCAATGGCAATGGCAGGCGAACCCCAAGGCAACGTGGTCGTTTATGAACGTGACCAATGGGGCCTTACGTTTATATTCTGATAAGATTCCCGAGGAAGCAAAAAACTACTGGGATGTTCCGAATATACTCTTGCAGAAATTTCCCGCTGATGAATTTATGGTGACAACGAAATTTACGTTTTCACCAAATGAAAAACTGCAAAGCGAGAAGGCTGGACTCATCATAATGGGACAGAGTTATGCATCGCTTGCGCTGAAACACTCGAAAGAAGGTGTACACCTGGTATATATCATGTGTAAGGATGCCGCAAAAGGAAATGCAGAGACCGAAAAGATACTGACGAAGGTAACCAACGCAACAATTTATACCCGTGTTACAGTTCGCAAGGGTGCGAGCTGTAAATTCAGCTATAGTACGGACGGCAAACGATTCGAGACAGTGAATGAAGATTTTCAGGCGGAAGCAGGACGGTGGATCGGTGCGAAGGTGGGGCTCTTCTGCACACGCACTACACAGATCAACGATTCCGGATTTGCAGATTTTGATTGGTTCCGCTTTGAACCTGTACAATAAACTATCGCTATATGCAGCAAGTGAAGTGTCTGATATTGTCTGGTGTTGTAGCGATGTTGCTGTTGTGTGGCAATACTATAGCTTTCGGGCAAACAGTATATAAAGATAAATATACTGTGGCACAGGACGGGAGCGGAGATTATAAGACACTCCAGGAGGCGATTAATGCCTGCAAGGTTTTTCCGGATGGCAGAATCACTATTTATCTCAAGCCTGGTATATATCGCGAAAAAGTGGAAGTATACTCCTGGACGAACAAGATTTCCTTGCTCGGGGAAGATGCTGCCACAACAATCATTTCGTTCGATGATTATTCAGGCAAAGGATCGCATAACACATTTACATCCTATACAGTTAAAGTTATGGGTGATGATTTCTATGCAGAGAATATAACTTTTGAAAATGCTGCAGGTCCTGTAGGACAAGCTGTGGCGCTGCATGTGGAGGGCGACCGTTGTGTTTTTAAAAACTGTCGTTTTCTCGGAAACCAGGATACAATCTATACTGGTGGTGACAGCAGTCGCCAATACTTCAGTCATTGTTACATAGAAGGAACAACTGATTTTATTTTCGGGGCGGCTACAGCGGTATTTGAAGATTGTACCATACACAGCAAGAAGAACTCGTACATAACAGCCGCATCCACGCCAGAGGGTAAACCATATGGCTATGTCTTTCTAAATTGTAAACTCACAGCTACCCCGGAAGCGACCAAAGTATATTTGGGAAGGCCGTGGAGAAATTATGCAAAGACAGTTTTTATAAACTGCGAATTGGGTGAACATATACTTCCTGAAGGTTGGCACAACTGGAGTAAACCGGATGCAGAGAAAACAACATTCTATGCAGAGTATAACTCCACTGGTAAAGGTTCTAATACAGCAGCACGTGTTTCGTGGTCGCATCAGTTAACGAAAAAAGAACGACAACGATATTCTGTTGACAAAATACTGGCGGGAGCTGACGGATGGGACGGATCGATAAAAACAAAATGATCGTGCGAAACTATATATTTATACTTGTACTAATTGCTCCGGTGTTTTTACACGCCCAGGTAAAATATGATTTCACAGTTGCTGCCGATGGCACCGGTACTTTCAGGACTGTGCAGGAAGCGATCAATGCCGTTCCAGATTTCAGAAAGAACCAGACAACTATCTATATTCGAAAGGGTATATATAAAGAGAAACTGGTATTGCCAACCTCCAAGACGAATGTAAAGTTTGTAGGTGAAGATGTAATGAAGACGATTTTGACATTTGATGATTTTGCTCAGAAGAAAAATCGTTTCGGCGAGGAGATGGGGACAACGGGTTCATCAAGTTTTTTTGTTTTCGGAGATGACTTCACCGCTGAGAATGTCACGTTTGAGAATTCTGCCGGTCCTGTAGGACAAGCTGTGGCCGTTCGCATTGACGGAGATCGTGTAACGTTTCGAAACTGCCGGTTCCTCGGGAATCAGGACACGCTATATCCGCACGGAGAGAAAAGCAGGCAGTACTATAAAGATTGCTATATAGAAGGTACGGTGGATTTTATATTCGGCTGGTCTACGGCCGTGTTTGATGGTTGCACCATCTTTTGCAAATCGAACGGGTATGTTACCGCTGCTTCTACATTAGAAGAGACACCGTATGGATTTGTATTCATCAACAGTAAAATTACCGGCAGTGCAGCAGAAGGTTCATTCTATTTGGGACGTCCGTGGAGACCTTTTGCTAAAACAGTTTTCGTAAATTGCTACCTCGATAAACAGATCAAACCGGAAGGCTGGCATAATTGGGACAAGAAGGATGCAGAGAAGACAGCTTACTATGCGGAGTATAAATCAAAAGGCCCGGGTGCCAATGACAACGCACGCGTGAGTTGGTCGCACCAGTTAACGGATGAAGAGGTGAAGGCATTTTCATTGGAGAAGATATTGGGAGATTGGAGTGTTGGTCACTAATCGTTATCCGTTAATCGTTATCCGTTAATCGTAACGCGCTTTTAACGTGACCCTTTGTGTCTTCTTG
>CAMLLI010000048.1 GCA_946480685.1 uncultured Flammeovirgaceae bacterium
GGAGACGTTATCCAAAATATAGCGATAGGAGACTATGAACCTGACATGAAGAAAATTATAGGGATTTGTTCCGGACTCGGCATTCTAGAATTCATTGAACGATTACCCAATGGGTTTAATACACACCTCGGAGAAAACGGTGCAACATTGTCGGGCGGACAGAAACAAAGACTGGCAATTGCCAGAGCCCTTTATAAAGAACCTGAAATTCTGATTCTTGATGAAGCTACGTCTTCCCTGGATTCTTCATCAGAGCAATACATCAAACGCATGGTCGAATACCTGAGAGGACAACAAAAGACTATTATTCTTATTGCCCACCGACTCAGCACAGTATTCAACGCTGACAAAATAGTTGTTCTTTCCGATGGAAAAGTAGCCGAAGAAGGCAAACATGATGAATTGATGACAGCACGCAAACACTACTATCAACTTTGGAAACAGCAATTTCCAATGCTCGAACAAATACCTTAGCACATATTCAAATGCAACCTCTATGGATATAATTAAAGTGATCGACAGAATAAAAAAGGTTAATATGCTTATCAAGGAAAGGCGCACGGGCAGCCCTGAAGAGTTTGCAGCGCATCTGGGTATTAGTAAACGACAGCTCTACAATATATTCGAATTCTTCAAAAGCTATGGAGCATCTATAAAATATAGCAGGACTCGGGAGACGTTTTACTATACCGAAAAAGACTTCAATCTGATTATTGATTTCTCAGTTACACCTATACATACAAGTGAGGCGGTGAAAATAAATGGAGGTTTTTTCTCAAATATTTCTTCCGTGCAATTTCATTTCACGGACGAACTATATATTTAGGCATGCAATCTATAGGTCGACCAGATTTGCAAACTGTACCAGACAGGTTTCTGGATAAAACATAATTTTTATATCATGGAAATAAATATAGTTTCTCAATTGAATTGTGATATAACAGAACTCAGCGAACAAGAAATGGTCGAGCAAAACGGAGGACTGTTAATTGTTAATCCATCGATCGCTGCGGATTTCGCCTCCAGTTTTGTAGAAGGTTTTAAAACAGGATTTGGCACTTGGAGATCATTTGTAGAAAAAAATCTTTAACAGTATGGAAAACATAAATTTAAATATTGACGATAACCTCTCGGAACTATCCGAAACAGAGTTGATTGAATGCACTGGAGGTAGTGTTGCTAGTGACGTGGGCTATGTCGCTGGATTTGCGATAGGAATTGCTGTAGGTGGCGTATTTGTTTTAGCCGCTCTCATGGCAAAAAAAGCGATTGGCTAGTTTATCTAATTTTCAGACAATAGTAACTCAGCGAAATGCTGAGTTACTTAATAAGTGTAAAATGACTGCAATCAATTTCAAACGCTTGGGAAAATGTACATTAGTCATTCTTCTAATAAAGGCCACTTTCGCCATTATAGTATTTATAACTAACCATCTAAACATTCTCGATCTTCATACAATATCAGAATCAGAGATCTCGATAAAAAGCTCTTACGGTATTATTATTGGCCTCGTCTTGGGGATCATCATTATTCCTGCGATAGAAGAATTTGCGTTCCACGGTTGGTTGACTGACAACAATAAGATTGCCAGCATTTCTCTAATCCTTTTTTTGTTTTATCTGGCCTTACTGGCCTTCAATATATTGATTCCAAATTATGACAGCAACAAATATTATATTATTAGCATCCTCATTCTAATTCCGTCTTGGTTTATTTGGAATAACCGAGAGGCAATCACATCAGCAGTAACACTACATATAAAGTTATTTATTGCAACATCTGTATTTCTGTTCACAACTGCCCATGCATTCAATTATACAATACAAATATCCGATTGGAAAAGCTGGGCATCACTTTTAATATTACTCCTTCCCTACCCACCTATCGGGTATATATTAACTTCTATTCGAATGAAAAGCGGCCTAGTCTGGTCTATCTCACTACATGCAATTACTAACTCAATATTGCTTATCAGAGTTCTACTAGATGTTGATTTTTGATCAACTGGAACCTGGAATCCACTGATCAATTAATTCTATTCACATCAAGTATGATAAAATACGCTATACTCCTCATCATCTTTATTTTTCTATTGACACATGCCATCAAGCACAAAAGCAAGATCGCTCTCGATAGCAAAAACGTGATTACACTCATTGTCATCCTATTATCATACTCTTCTCTAAAAGTGATTCAACTGGTTCTCATCAGATACAATCTTAAAAATGCTGATTACGAAATATTGAACGATTGGTATCTTTTAATCTTACTCGGAGCCTTATTATTTCATAAACTATATAACCCACAAACATGAGCTTTGATACTCAAAAAATAATTGAGAATCGATATGTAGCCAAAAATCCAATAATCTTCGTGCTAATATTTCTGGGACTTCGAGTTCTATTGGCTTTCATTTTCCTTTATATATCAGAACATCTGGGCGAAGAATCGAGAAATAATTTTGCATTTGACAACATTGCTGAAGAATTTTTGATCGTAGTATGTGTCGCCCCGTTAGCAGAAACAAGTTTATTTCAATACGCTCCGTACAAACTACTTCACAAGTATATTAGGTTACGATATGTAATACTCTTATCATCTCTTTTATTTGCCGCGATGCACTATTATAGTGCACTATATTTCGTAAATGGGATTCTTGCCGGATTTCTATACTCCTTTGTCTTTTGTTTTTTACGTAATTCAAAACCGCTTGTCTATACCGCGGCAATCCACATATCGTATAATTTCATTTCATTCATCTTCAACCATTTACATTCCTAGATACTAAATGCTATTTAACGTATATAACTTATCCAAAACCTTTGGCCAAAGGAAGATCCTTTCAAATATAGATTTCGCCATTGACCATGGTGAAATTATAGGACTGATCGGACCAAACGGTTCAGGAAAAACTATACTGCTGGGTATGACGCGACCAACGTCAGGTTCATTCACAACCGGGAAGAATTTGAATATAGGTATGGCTATAGCAAGAACGGGCTTTTTCGATGACATGACCGTTATCAGGAATATACAGCACCACGCAACATTACTCGGGCTCGATCAAAAGCGTATTGATGAGGGCTTGTCGGTTTTTGCAATTGATTACCTGCATGTAAACTATAGCGCGCTATCATCCGGTATGAAACAGCGTGTCTCCCTGTTACTGGCATTTGCCCGGCACAACGATCTCGTGTTCCTGGATGAACCCACCAATCATTTGGATATAGATTCGATCTTAAATCTGAGAAACCTGATTCTGAAAGAGAAAGCTGCCAGAACATCTTTTCTAATTACCAGTCACGTCTTATCAGCATTGAAAAAGTATGCGATCGCATCCTGTTTCTGAAGCATGGTGCAATTATACAAAACGTACGTACCGATGACCTTTTAAAGACGTATGGTGATCTTGAAGAAGCCTACATCAACATTCTCCGGTAATTATATGAGACTACTAAATATAGAGATCGACAAAATCCTGAACAGAAAATTTTCATTTTGGTTGCTGATCGCCACCACTATTCTGTTTCCACTCGCAGTGATTGTTATTTCGAATATCAGTATACAGCAGGAAGAAATTATGGAGTCGGAGTTCATCGCCAACCTGTCGTTCGCCATTATTTCTTATGTGCAGTCCTATATATTCCTGCCAATCTGGATTATTATTTTTATTGGTCAGGAGCTGTCGAACAGCTATAGTAGCAGGTTCGTGTTTGCCCGATCAAAGAAAGATTACTTTCTATCCAAACTACTATACTGTGCCACGATAACGCTATACTTTTCAGTACTGGGTATACTTTCATTTGTGGCATCGGCATATAGCACATCTTTTGTATCAGACATAAGTATACTTCAATGCCTGAAACTATTCTGCCAGCTTATCATTTCTATTTTTTCATGCGCAGTAATTCTGATGAGCGTGGTGTTTATCGTCAGATCGCCTGCAAAAGCTTTTATCCTATACCTGGCATGGAATGTCACCGAAGGTATACTTTTCAGAGTAGCAGCAAGTATCTGGAACCTCGAATTGAAATGGCTTCCACTCCACCTCATCCGCACACTCTACACCATCAATGGCGAAGCAACTTCTGAAAATTACTACAATCCCTTCTTTGGAAATCTGACAGCAACAGCATTGCCAATTGCCTTTATAATTCTCACACTGCTTGTAACCTATCAATCATTCCACCGAACCGACCTAAAACCGCTCTCCGACTAACATCAACACCTCAACACACCAACACATCAACACATTTCTCCCCATTTTTCATTAGCTTACGTTGTCAAACCAATCTTTTAATAAACCCATAACGGCCAACCATGTCGCTGATCCTTATTGTAGTATGCGTTCTTGTGTTGATGACGCAGATCTTTCGATTCAAAACCAGCTCTTCTTTATCGCATCTTATTCTGTCTATTCCGGCAGCTATTTATTTGAGCTATAGTGCGCTCAAAGCCTTGAGCACCCAGCTGACCCCGGAGATCATGTCGCTGGTGATCATTGTTTATAGTATCACGCTGCTTATCATTCTTATCTCTGTATTTAAGGTCAATGCGTTTCTCGCGTTCCTCATTATATCGATTCTTGCCGGTGGTCTTCTGGGTATAGAAGTAAAGCAAATAACACAATCTGTACAGAAAGGAATTGGCGACATGCTCGGCTCGCTGGTGATTGTGATTGTATGCGGTGCCATGCTCGGCAAACTTGTAGCCGACAGTGGTGCTGCGCAGCAGATTGCATCCTATATGGTGCGACTTTTCGGAAAGCGCTATATTCAATGGGCGCTGATGTTCACAGGGTTCATCATCGGTATACCGCTCTTCTATAATGTTGGTTTTGTATTGGTGGTACCGCTGATCTTTTCGGTGGCCTTGAAGTATAAAATGCCAGCAGTATATATAGGGCTTCCGATGCTGGCATCACTCTCGGTGACGCATGGTTTCCTTCCGCCACACCCCTCGCCTACAGCACTCGTTGCCCAGTTTCATGCTGATTTAGGAATGACTTTACTCTACGGTGTTTTCATTGGGCTGCCCACCGTTATTATAGCAGGCCCGGTGTTCTCTCGCGCATTAAAGAAAATCAATCCACCGGCACCTAAAATTTTTGAAAATGCTGCCGATGTTGCTCCTGAAAAATTACCAAGTCTGGGCATCAGTATATTCTCTTCACTCCTGCCGGTAATACTGCTTGCGTTTACAACCATTTCGCTGTCGTATGTAACAGACCCATCGGTAAAAACTGCGATTGCTTTCACCGGTGATCCGGCTATGGTGATGATCATTTCATTGTTAGTGGCAACCTTCACTTTGGGACTTCGCCAGGGCATGAGTATGAAGAAGGTAATGGACATCTATAGCGAGTCAGTGAAAGATATAGCGATGATCCTGCTTATTATGGGAGGCGCAGGCGCGTTGAAACAAATTCTTATCGACAGTGGTGTAAGCGAAAATATAGCAGTCCTTCTGAGCGACCTCGATATACATCCGCTTGTGTTGGGCTGGGCCATTGCGTGTCTCATCCGTGTGTGTGTGGGTTCTGCTACGGTAGCCGGACTAACGGCCGCTGGTATCATTGCTCCCCTGTTACCCGGAATGAACGTGGATCCTAACCTGATGGTACTTTCGATCGGTGCGGGCAGTCTGATGTTCTCGCACGTAAACGACACGGGTTTCTGGCTTTACAAGGAGTACTTTAACCTGAGTATACGACAAACGATACAATCGTGGTCACTGATGGAGACCATTGTGTCTGTGTGTGGCTTGATTGGTGTGATGATCATTCATTACTTGCAACATTAATACTGGTGTGGTGAAATTTTTAAAGTGAAGTTTTCGTTTACCATAAGACTAGTATCAGGATTGAATATTATGAAAAGTGCTGTAGCAGTAGTTTCAAGAAAAGAAGAATTGGCAAACGCCATCACGCATGGGCTAGGCGCCCTTTTGGCCATTGCGGCCCTTGTATTGTTAGTCATCGTTGCCGTGTTCAATGGCAACGCGTGGCATGTAGTAAGTTTCTCTGTGTTCGGTGGCACACTCGTCATGCTATACCTTGCCTCAACACTATATCACAGTATATCCAACGAACGCGCAAAACTGTTTTTCCGCAAGGTAGACCATATGTCTATCTTCCTCCTTATAGCGGGTACCTATACACCCTTCTGTTTGTACCTGCAAAGCTGGGTGGGCTGGACGATGTTCGGATTAATCTGGGCGTGCGCCATTACCGGCATTGTACTGAAAGCATTTTTCACCGGGAAGAAAGAATTACTCTCCACCATTCTCTATGTAGTGATGGGTTGGTTGGGTGTGCTGATCTTCAAGCCGCTATATGTGAGTATTCCGACTGCGAGTTTTGTGTTCCTGGTGCTGGGTGGTGTGTTTTACACAGCGGGCACATTCTTCTTTATCAAGGATAAAATCAAATACTTTCACAGCATCTGGCATTTGTTTGTACTTGCAGGAAGCACCGCACATTTCTTTTCTGTGATTGGGTTGCTCGGGTAATCATTCAATGATTATCTTTTCAGCTCAAATCAAAACATTGCTATGTCAACATTGTCCCCCGACCAACGCTTTGAAGAGCTGAAACTAACATTACCGCCTGCCCCGAAACCAATCGGAGTGTATAAACCCTTTCTGATTGTTGGTAACATCGCCTATGTATCCGGCCATGGAACTGTAAAAGAAGACGGCTCACTTATCATCGGTCGCATCGGTAAAGATCTAACCATCGATGAAGGTAAACTTGCGGCACGCCAGGTAGGACTCGCTATACTCGCTACACTGAAAGCGAACCTCGGAAGTCTCAACAAGATCAAACGCGTTGTGAAAGTTTTGGGAATGGTGAATGCTGTTTCCGATTTCGAACGTCATCCGTTTGTTATCAATGGCTGCAGTGAATTGTTTGCGAGTGTGTGGGGTGAAGACAACGGTATCGGTGTACGCAGCGCGGTAGGTATGGGCTCACTTCCTGACAATATACCGGTTGAGATCGAAGCACAGTTTGAACTTCACTAAAACCCTATAGCATGACGAACGCTGCATGGTATACTATTGAGAATATAGATATACTGGATACACCTGCACTGGCCGTTTACCCGGAGCATGTACGCGAGAACATTCGCATTGTAAAAACATTTGTTCCGGATGTTACACGACTTCGTCCGCACATGAAGACGAACAAGTCGGCAGAAGTAGCGCGCATGCTGATTGCCGAAGGAATAACGAAATTCAAATGCGCCACCATTGCTGAAGCCGAAATGCTGGCCGAAGCAGGTGCTGCAGATATACTCCTTGCCTATCAACCCGTTGGTCCGAAAGCCATACGCCTGGCAGAACTCGTAAAGCGATTTCCAAAGGTAATCTTTGGCTGCCTCGTTGATAACATGGAAACAGCCCGACACATCAGTACTATATTCGCTGCTGAAGGATTGAAGCTGAATGTATTCATCGATCTGAATGTCGGCATGAATCGTACCGGCATTATACCCGCAGATGCGCTTGCCCTCTATAAACAATTACTCACCTTACCCGGTATAATTGCCAAAGGACTTCACGCTTACGATGGACATTTACGCGATGCTGATTTCGCGTTACGCACTCAAAAATGCAACGAAGCGTTTGCAGCCGTAGAAAAACTTCGCGAAGATATCCGCACACAAACCGGCAACACGGTAACCGTGATAGCAGGTGGTACACCAACGTTCCCTATACACGCCAAACGCCAGGATGTAGAATGCAGTCCCGGAACATTTATATACTGGGACAACGGCTATAAGAACACCCTGCAGGAACAGCCATTCCTCTTCGCAGCATTGGTAGTAAGCCGTGTTATATCATTACCCACAGCGGATACGATCTGCGTAGACCTTGGCCACAAAGCTATAGCATCCGAAAACCCGATCCAGAATCGCGTAACATTTCTCAATGCACCAGACCTCGAACCGATCGGCCACAGCGAAGAACACATGATCTTCCGCACAACAAAACCGGACACATTTAAAGTAGGCGATGTCCTGTACGGAGTACCGTATCACGTATGCCCAACGGTAGCCCTACACGACCGAGCAGCCGTAGTTACAAATGGCAAAGTAACCGAGTATTGGAATACAGTAGCACGAAACAGGGTGATTACGATTTAAGAAGCAAGAAGCCAGAAGTAAGAAGTAAGAAGTAAGAAGAACCCAAGGCTAAACGTAACACCACCGGACTCGCTATACATTAGAAAAAAAACGAAGCCCCGGCACCAACAGCCAGAAGCCAGCAGCTAGCAGCCAGCAGCTTCCAACTAAAGAGCACAACCAATCAAACATCACCACCAAACTAAAGCACCACTTATGTCCTTCCCTCTCATCTTCGATGCACATCTTGATTTGGCTATGAATGCCATGGAATGGAATCGCGATTATCAAAAATCGATACGCGAGATCCGCGAACGCGAAAAGGATATGACTGATAAACCGGATCGTGGTAATGGTGTAGTATGCTTTGAAGAATTGCGAAAAGGAAATATAGGGCTCGTAGTGGCTACACAAATAGCACGCTATGTAGCACCCGATAATAATTTACCGGGCTGGCACTCACCTGAACAGGCATGGGCACAGACGCAGGCACAGCTGGCATGGTATAAAGCGATGGAGGAAGCTGGTGAAATGGTACAGATCACCAACCTGCAGCAACTGGAACAGCATCTCGAGCGCTGGAACAACGGGGTGGCTACTGCTAAAAAGCCTATCGGGTATATATTGAGTCTGGAGGGTGCAGATTCCATTGTAAACGTGAGTTACCTGGAGCGCGCCTATAATTACGGACTGCGTGCGGTTGGTCCCGGACATTACGGTCCCGGAAGGTATGCGCAGGGCACGAATGCCACTGGTGGTATAGGACAACCTGGTCGTGCGTTGCTAAGGGAGATGGAGCGACTCAACATCATTCTCGATGCGACTCATCTTTGTGATGATAGTTTCTGGGAAGCAATGGATCACTTTCACGGTCATGTATGGGCGAGTCATAATAATGTGCGCGCGCTGGTAAATCACAACCGGCAGTTTAGCGATGAGCAGATCAAAGAACTAATCAAACGTGGAGCTGTGATCGGTGGTGTGATGGATGCGTGGATGATGGTGCCTGAGTGGATCAAGAAAGTTTCTACTCCGTTGAGTATGGATTGTGGTCTTGAGAAACTGATCGATCACATGGATCATATTTGCCAGCTTGCCGGTAATGCGCTACATATAGCCATTGGATCGGACCTCGATGGAGCTTTCGGTAAAGAACAAAGTCCATACGACATCGAGACTATTGCAGACCTGCAAAAGCTGCCGGATCTGTTGGCAAAACGCGGCTATACTCCGGAAGACATTAACAATGTGCTGCATGGCAATTGGCTGCGATTCCTGCGCAAAGCCTGGGCCTAGTGTATAAAGCGCTCAGTTTGTAATCTCTTTTTACCTTTTATCATTTTTTACTGATTTGCTGTAGCATTTCCGCAAAGGCTGCGACTAATGCCTGCGATATATATACTCACCCTTAAAATCGCTACAGGAATGAAAGTTGTATTTACACTGTGGGCAGTATGCCTTACAGCACTCACTACGTTTGCCCAGGTGGACACGCTGAATACCGGCAACCTGAAACTGAACATCGCTGCTTTAAAAGAAGGTAAAAGTTCGTACGCAGTATATTTTGAAGACAGTCTCGGGCACAGATTAAGTTCGGCTGCTATATGGGACAGAGCCATTCGCTTCTCCAAAGATGCGAGCGGCAAAAAGATATACCATTTCGCGTGGGACTGGTATCAAAAAGATTCTTTATTAGCGCACGTAGAAGCTACCGGAGAGTTACCTTCGCTGAAACCACTAACCCACTACGCTAACTACAGGAAGCGCGGAAAATTTACCTATATATTTACGGGTAACACAGTAACTATTCCCGATTCTTCCAAACACACCAAACGCGATAGCGCTTTCAATGTCGTGATGAACCCACCGGCATTCGAATTCCCAATGGACCTGGAAATATTTCCGTTACTCCCTTTCAAAAAAACGGGTCAGCAGTTTGCTATAGCGTTCTACGAACCAGGCACCCCTAAATCAGATTACTACCTGCTCACCGTTACGGGTAAAGAAGAACTACAACTGAACAACAGTGTAAAAGTATCTTGCTGGTTATTGAAGATCAACTATGGCAGAGGCTCGCACGCTACCTTCTGGATTGCCGATAAATCAAGGGAAGTATTGAAGATGAAAGAATATTATCGCGGCCGCTACCGCTATAAAGTAAAGCTATATTAATTAAAAAGCCTCCCGCATCGCTGCGGGAGGCTTTTGTATAGGCAGTACGTTGTGTACTATTGATTTGGTTTTTCAAGGTTGATCTTCTGTACTTTTTCATAGCCGAAGATCTCATCGAGCGTAAGCTCTTTTACTTCTCCATATTGCTTCAGTTCCTTGAAGTTGATCTTGTTCTTGTTACCGATCAGCACAATGTTATAGTTCTTTCCTTTGATATACTCTTCCTGGAATTTCTGAACATCCGCCAGGGTAAATTTCTGAGTCTGCTCATATATATCTTTGCGGATATCATAATCAAGGCCGCGCTTGCGTGCTGTCTCATAATCGAAAAGTATACGGGCTTTGGTAATGCGCTCACTTTCGATCTGGTTGAGGATCGCATTGCGTGCTACTTCAAAACCACCTTCTGATTTCGGGAAGTCGGTCAGCAAACCTTTCATCGCTTTCATCGCTTCCGGTTGCTTGTCAGCCTGCGTACCGATATAGGCATAGAACAGATCATTGCTGGTAGGTTTATCAGCTGAGCCATAGTATGCAAACGCAGAGTATGCGAGTCCTTGTGCTTCGCGAAGTTCCTGGAACACCGGTGAACTCATGTTACCACCAAAGTATTCATTGAACATACGACTCATCGGTATACGTGTCTTATCAAAGCCAGCACCTTTGGAGAGGAACATAATCTCTTCCTGCACCATGTCGTAGTCTGCCCAATATACCATAGGCTTGTTCACATCCTGCATTTTGAATTCAACCGGGGCCGGTACAGGTTTTAACTGCTCGGGCAAAACGTGATTCTGATTGAGTGATGCTACAACCTCCTCACCTTTCTTCGGTCCATAATACAATACACGGTGCTCGGTCTTCGTAAAGTCTTTGATGATCGTGATCAGCTCATCCGCTTTTACTTCGCGAAGTTCTTTGTTGCTCAGCACATTGGTAAACGGAGAGTTGGCACCGTATAGTCCGTAGTTGATCAACCCTTCAAACATAATGATACCTTTGTCCTTCTTGCTGTCATCGCGCTTCTTGAATATACCATCTACCATTTTCTTCAATGCTTCATCATCTGCTTTTGGATTCGCGAGCAGCTTCTCGAAGAGTTGCATGGCCTTGTCCATGTTCTCAGACAATCCCGTAAGGTATATATAGGTTTGATCCTC
>CAMLLI010000049.1 GCA_946480685.1 uncultured Flammeovirgaceae bacterium
GGAAGTATTAATGAGATTAATGCTGCCTGTATTTCGATGTCCAGACTCATCAAAAGCTATTGTCAAAAAGTCGTGAGCCGGCACCGGGTATAAATCAATTTCACTGCTACTATTATCTTCTATACCGGTTATTACAAATGCAATCTCCTTTGACATGGACTTACAGCCATCGTTTATCACTTCTACCTTGTAGTTACCGCTGGTCTCCGGCACGACTGTCTGCTGATTAGCTCCATCAAGCGGCAAACCATTAAGATACCATTGATATGTATCGCCAGCTGTTACGGACTTTATTTCACTATTAACCGTTTCAATAACAGGTGCCGGGAGCGCAGATGTCCCGCCTGTCACTTCTTTCCATGCAGATACATTGTTAATACCCGTTCCAACAGCCCGAATGCGGAAGGTATATAGCGTACCGCATAGTAAATTACCTGCTATATATTGCGTGGTATTCGCAGCCAGCGTTGCCAGCGATTGATACTGACTCGTTGAAGCTACTTTATACTCAAGAGAATACGACTGCTCTGTAGTTGCATTATCACTCCAACGCAAAGCGACACTTGTAGTACTGAGTGTTGAAGCTGTGAGCGTCAAGGGAGCATCAGGCGCGGTATAGTTAACAGTAACTTGTTTGCATATACTCTTTTGTGTGCAGTTATTACTCACCGTCATACAAACCCAATAACTGCCGGCAGAAGAATACCGGTGTTGTGGAGCAACGGCACTACTTGTTGCGCCATCACCAAAGTTCCATAATGTTTGCCTGGCATCCAGGGAGGAGTTGGTAAATACTACATCTAAATTTGAAACCGTTGCGGAAAAACCTGGCGTAGGTGCAACGCAGGTTATTGATATAGTTTGAGATAGTGTTCGTTGTTCACCGCATACTCCGGTTGATTTTACTGTAACAGTATAGTTACCCGGCTGTGTGTACAAATGCGATGGACTCGTTTCTGTGGAAGTTGTACCATCACCGAAACTCCATATAAAAGCAGTATACTCGGCAGCGCTACTGTTCTTGAACTGCACATTCTTCTCTACCGTTGAATAGCTGAAAGCCAATGCTCCTTGCGAACAGGACAACTTAACGGTCTTACATGCTATACCGGAATTACACGCGGTGGACGAGCGAAGACAAACGTACTTATCGCCAAATGAGCTATAGGTGTGTTGTGTGTTCAGTTCTGTCGCAGACGTACCATCACCAAAATCCCACCGTATTGTATTGTCGGCCTTTGTAATTCCCTTGAACGTCACGGTCTTTTCAGTAACGGTATAGGTGAAGTCAGTAGGCACTTCGGCACACGTTACAATAACGTCTTTGCATATAACTCTTTCAATATTACACTCGTCCTTAACAACGAGGCAAACTGTGAACGAACCAGTATTTGGAAATTTATAGGTAGTATACATACCTTGTATTTCCTTGCCCTCAATTTTCCAGGTATATGCTATGCCGTCAGCACTGGTTGCACTAAAATTCAGCATTAAATCAGCGGTAGAAGTATACGTAAAATCAAAATCGAAACTTCCCCTGATGTTTATATTGTTTGTGAGACGCGCATACAATTTCGGGTTACTTGCCAGCACGCTAACTTTATAGCTACCCGAAGGTAAATTATCCGGAATCTTCGCATGAATACTTCCCGTAGGCTGATCACTGGCCAATCTACCGATTTCCATCCTGCAGTTCTCCGCTGGATTATAAAGAAGAACCCTATAAACATTATCCTTCCCAAGAGGTATTCCCCCGTTAACGGAATAAGACACATCAAAACTTGCACCGGCACAATAGCTGTTTAGACTTCCCAGGCCTTCAACATTTACATCAAAGATCGGATACTGCCAATTACACCCATCACTCAATTTCGCAATATATAGTACGTCTTCCTGTTCACTATAGATAGTATTTCCATTAATCGTTGCGGGATTTCCAAAGCATATACTAACATCGCCATTCAATTGCTCCGTTCTTCTGTACTCATTGGATAGATTGCCAATAACATATAAATTATCATGTGCACTAACCATATCGACACTTGTTCCCATAACGTATTCATCAAGCAAAGCTTTTGTAGCAACTATGTTTCCTTCGGTATCGTATGTTACCAGATACGGCTTCTGCTTGTAATTAAAAGTTGTATGATTCCCATCCTGCGATTGAACTACTACTGGCTCCAAACCGCTGGCTTCAAACATAACCGTTGAATATCCAAATGTGTTGGACGCAATCCCTGTTGCCCGCAATACACCATCATGTTCGGTTGCTGTATTTACCCACTCAACTTTGCCGGAAGCGTCATAGCGTACCAGAAAAAAACCGCCTGCATTAACTACTTTTTCATCTTCTCCTTCGGAATCAAAAGTCATATTCCCTCTGGCCCTGCCAAAGAATATCAGATCATTATCCGTACTTATGGTAGCCTTTCCATAGTATTTATAATCACTCGTTCCACGAACAAATTTATTCCACTCAAGCTGTGCTGCAGACGTATATTTCTTGATTGACAAACTATTTTCTCCCGTTGCGTGGATGGTGTAAAACGAACCGTCCGGGGCCACAACAAGTTCGAAGTTTCTAAGGTACGTTACACTAACCTCATCTATATATTCACCGGATGATGACCACCTATACAAGTTACCATTAGAGGTTACAATATAACTGTTGCCGGCATCGTCAATCTCGAAATCGGTCAGGACGTCCGAATCAGTGGCCACAGGTCTGAACCACTCAACCATACCGTCTGCAGTGTATTTTATAAGGTGTTGGTACGAGTAGAAACTTTCGTCCCCTTGAATTGTATCACCATTAGCTGAATAGAATTCAGGGATATCCCGTCCGGTGCATGTTAACACCATGATTGAACCATCCGCTGCCAACTTTACAGTGGATCCGATCTGCCGGTTCACCTGTTCATAAACGGATGTATTGATAATCCATTTCAAGACTCCTTTTGCGCTATACCTGGCCAAGTAACTTCTAGCTTGTATCGCCTCTGAAGTTATATACTGAACACCATTCTTGGAATCAAACTCCGCCTGGCCAATATATATGCCCGTTGTCAGTACGTCACCGTCTGGCGCAGCAGCAACTGAATAATAATTTCTCATGCCGTATGAATCAGTAATGATAGTCGAAACACCCACACCGTTAGCCCAGCACTGTTGTAGTGGAGCGTCATCGTAAACATTCATAGCCACAGTCGCTACATGCGAACAGCCCGTTGCGGAAACCGCACGAAGTGTAGTGTTATAGTTCCCGGCTCCGATAAAAGCAATTGGATCCGGAGAGGGCTTCACAGATGAATTGACAAACGCCCCCGGAAATGTCCACTGAAAATCGGTAGCCCCTATGGATTTATTATATATATTAACAGGTTCTCCCGCAGCTACATTTGGAGGCGACAAGTAAAAGTCAGCCTTAACATGCTCAACATTAATCTTGATGGTGTTATCAAACCACTTTGCGCAAACGCCATTTATTGCTGATGCCTTAATTGAGAACACGCTTGTATCCCGGATTATGGCAGATGAAAGTGACAATACATTGCCGTTACCAATACCTGACGCTACAACTTTGTTATTTTGATATACTTCGTAGCGTACATTTTTTTTACTCGATGTAATATTAAAAACTGGTTGGCCTTCATTACAAAAATACTCTTTGGCAGCTTGAACCGTTGAGCCACTTCGTAAATCGTTATGTACTGTAACGAGTGCATCTGCCGTGATCTCAACGGTCTGACAACTGTTGGAGCGGGTGGCCGATACTCTAAACGTTTTAGTAGCTTGTAATACCGGGGTTTGCAATGTCACTTCCGGGTAGTATTCTGTATCTGTAGCGATAACTTCATTCCCATCGTAAAGTTTATAACTTCCATATTGAGCATTTTTTACTGTAACAATAGTGCTCTCGCCGGCACATATACCATCGCTGTATGCGATTTCCAGTGGTTGCGCAAAACTTACAGCGAGTTCTACGCCTATATTTAATGTCGTTGCAGACGTCAGCGTACCTTTCGATACGCGCAGCTCTATACTATGATTTCCAGGTGTAAATGTAGTTGAGAAGTTATAGTCAGTACTTTTCAGTGTACCGTCAATATACCATCCATATGTATACAGCCCTTCAGGTCCGTTGTTCTTAAATGAATAATTAAGGTTTTGACAAAATGCTGTATGCGAAGGTGTAAACGAAGCTATAGGATAACTTATATCACTTCCACTTGTCGTAGCGAATAGATTTCCCATGATACTTCCTGCCCTTACCTTTCCTCCCGGAGCCACATCAATACCTGCAAGACTGTACGTAGTGCTCACATTTTGTTGTTCCCAGATTTTACCACCATCCGTTGTTTTAAGTATATATTTATGAGCAAGTGCATCAAACGCTACAGCATAGCCAGTCTCGTTCTGAAACGCCATCCGGCCAAGCATCGCTTTAAAATCGATAGGGTGTTCACTCCAGGTTGCGCCCCCGTTCTCAGTCATAAGTATCTTTCCTTCCAACGTAGTGGCTATACCTCTTGCAGTTGAAAAAAAGTGCAGGTCGCTGATGCGAAATTCAAGCGGCATTGCGTTCCATGATATACCTGCATCCGTTGTTTTCAGCAGTATCTTCTCCCCCGCAATGAATCCGATCGTACTGCTTACAAATTGAATAGAGGTAAAATTGCTTGTGACTGGGGATGTTATGGCACTCCAGCTTTCACCTCCGTTTTCCGTCTTCAGAATTTTGCCATTTCCACCAACACAAAAACCAACCTGGTCATTAAGAAATGTTATACCGGATAGTGTGGGGCGCGATACAGCATTCGAAAATCCCTGATAGTATACAATTTGCCATGTGGCGCCTCCATCCGAAGTTTTGGCGATTACATCATATGCATTATGAAAGCCACTCCCGGCTATAAGGCCCCGGTTGTTATCAAAGAAATAGATGTCATATATATACCCGGCTTTCAACAGTTGAGCATCAAAGGCAACCGGGTATTGAGGAGACGTCCAGTTCTTTCCTCCATCAATTGTTTTATATACACCTGTACTTGTTCCTAGGAAGCCGAGATTCTCTGTTAAAAAGTGAATCTCATTAATGGCGTAGGATGTTGGAGATGGCTGGCTGATCCATTGACCGCGGCATGATAAGGATAGGATGACTCCTAGAAAAGAAGCCAAAAATAGTTTTAAAGACATGACTTATAGACAATTCGAACTTCAAAACTAACAGTTAATACCGAAGCAAAATTGATTTACTTTCATCATGTAATGTTACAACGTATAATGCGTAATCTCATCGAAAAAGGACTGCGACTTAAAAAGACAAATCATTGAATGACAGTCTATATAGCTGTTTAGCTTCCGGGACTTCTTTGTTTCTATTCGCGAATCTTTACCTTCTAAATTGCTGTATTTGTATAAAAAGAAAACAACAAAATCGCCCTATAACCCAGCGTTGATTATAGGGGGTGATCTCAAAATTCTTTATCTGAGAAAATTACCGATACGCACTATTAATCTTCTCCAGGTACTCTTCAATTGGCAAAGAGTTACGAAGGGCCATCAGGTCTTTGCCGGTTTGGCCGATTATGGTTCTGAATTTGTTACAGGCACCAATGGCAAGGGTATAGATTTCATTGGCGATGTCGGATTGCTCGGTTAACTCTACTCCTTCCAGACTGCTCATGAGTTGATTGACTTTGTCGGACAGTGCAGTGTAGTCTTTGATCTGTTCAGAGGTATTCCAGACCATATTTTCCTTGAAACGGTTTTCTTTCATTCCGCCCGGTTCAATCAGGTGCAATGAAATATTCAATGGCTTTAGCTCGTAGTATAGCCCCTCCGTTAGACCTTCCAATGCAAACTTGGACATGTTGTAAAGTGATCCCAGCGGAACCGCGGTGGTGATGCCCATAAAGGAGCTCACATTAATAAACTTACCGCCACCGTTAGCGCGGAAGTGTGGCAGAAACGCGCGCGTTACGTTAATGACACCTCGTACGTTCACTCCGAATTGCCAGTCAATGTCTGTTTCAGATGCCAGCTCGAGCGCTCCATATACTCCCATGCCTGCGTTGTTCAATACAACATCGATCTTGCCGAACGCGTCAATTGCGGCCTGTGCAGCTTGCTTCGCCTCGTTTGCATCGGTCACATCCAGCTTGAACACTTTTATGTTCGTATAGGCCGTAAGTTGCGTTTCCTTCTCTGGGGTGCGCATGGTTGCTGCTACATTCCATCCTTTTTCTGCAAAGTATAGGGCGGATGTTTTGCCGATGCCGGAACTGGCTCCGGTTATGAAAATAGTTTTGTTCATATTTTTTCTTTTGTGGAAGCAAAGATATACGTAAACTGGTATAACTTTGTAACCAGTATCACCAAGTATACCAGTTACAAACGAGTATACCAGCACGAATTGTTATGAAACGTAATCAACCTGAAGAACTACAAGCGCTGCAAGACACGATCTATGTGATTGGCGGAAAGTGGAAACTCCCGATTATCAACTCCATCTGCAACGGTAACAAACGCTTTCGTGAAATCGAACGTAGTATTCCCGGAATAACTACCCGTATGCTTTCAAGGGAGTTGAAAGAAATGGAAATGAACAAACTCATCAAGCGGACGGTACATCCCGGTCCTCCGGTACTGGTGGAATACGAATCCACAGAATACTGCAAGAGCTTCGGCAAGATCATCCTGGCAATGATTCAATGGGGCAAGGAACATCGCAAGTATATTAAAAGCGTATAGTCATCGCGTTGCATTTGCCTGGCAAAAGGACGCCAAGACCAACAAAAACTATAAACTCTATTGACTTAATAGATTTTAATGATACATTTGTCTCACTATCCTCGTTCCACCCAACAGGATAAAGCTATTAGACAAAAGTTATCGTATGAATTCAGCAGCCGCTACATCCTATCAGCCGGAACTACTTTCACCCCTGTCCAGCCGTTCCGTCTCCGCTTCTACGCCAACCGAGGATCAAACTGTACTATCTGCCAATGATCTTTTCGCGGACGACTGGTTCTTTGAAAAGACTTCCGCTTTCTACTACAACGACCGGGCACGACTATACTTCAGAGTAACGAACCCGTTTGTCTCCTACTTTACATTATTAAAGGGATTGATCGAGTTTACACGTCCTGGCTTCCTGCAGTTTTTGTATCAGGCAGATCAGAAGATCTTTGAAATTGATCTGCCTCGCGACCAGTTTTCGGAGCTTAAAAAGTTATTGCAAAATGTTCATCAATTGTTGCTTCGCGAAATTCAGTTCAAAGTAAATCTCAAGAAGGCGATACAATTTGAAGAACGATATAAACGTGAGATGGCTGCTATTTATCATACAGAACTGATGGGCCCTATGTATTACCCGGGCATGCCTCCTACTCCTATTCGCTAATGTAAATTGATTCTATGAATAGCGCACGGGAACCGCTCTATAACCAGGTATATATTGACACCGGCAAAGGCAGACCGGTTATTCTTTTGCATGGTCTGTTTGGCAACCTGGTGATGTGGCGCCCGATCATTACCAAACTACAGGAGAGTTATCGCGTCATTGTTCCACGCCTTCCCATGTTTGAAGCTCCGGTACATCGTGCTAACCTGGGTAGTTTACTTGAAACACTTCACCATTTTCTGGAGTGGCATCAGCTTACGGATATTACACTGGTAGGAACAGATATAGGAGGACAACTTGCATTATGTTACGCAAACAAATTTCCGGATCATATACGGAATATTATTTTATCCGGCAGCTCCGGGTATTTCGAAAATCTTCCGTTTGCTGAACGAGACTATGACAAAGATCTTACGGCTATTGACAGTCGCGTCCGTTCTGCTTTCTTCAAACAGGAACTGGCCACGCCCGGGCTCGTGAAGAAAATTCATGAGACTGTCAATACATCTTCCAATGAACTATATATACAGTCTCTCGCCAAGTCGTCACGTGAAACGAATTTGTCTCAATTTCTTCACAAGCTAAGCCTGAAGGTGCTTTTGATCTGGGGTCTTGAAGATAAGATCACACCTCCTGAAGTAGCGTTACAGTTTCACGATCAGCTTCGCACAGGCACGCTGAAGTTTGTACATGAGTGCGGGCATTTACCTATGATCGAGAAACCTGAAATATACCTGGAGCACGTTCAGCATTTTCTGAAACACCATTAACTACCTGTACATGCAACACGCGATGAAACCCATCGGTATACTATATGAGCATCCGGCCTGGTTCAGGTCGCTGTTTGCCGAATTGAAAAAGAACAGCGTTCCCGTTGCACGCATTCAGGCCAAATCACAAGTAACCTATACCATGCCTATGAAAGAAAACAAAACACTGCTTGGCCTGCTAATGGTTCTGGTTACCGTTACGGCTTATCCGCAAACCAACGCGGACAAAACCTTTACCATTGAAAATTACTATAAAGTAAAATGGGGTTATGCCGATGAGTTCCTCGAACTACATAAACGTAACCATTACCCGCTGCTCCGGAAGGCTATTGAAAAAGGTGATATCATTTCCATTAAACTCGAGAAGCCGCGGCAACACAGCGGAGAAGAGACACGCTGGGATTATCGCATAACACTTGTCTTCAAAAATATACAGGCTGCGTTCGATCCCAACCTGACGGAACCCTATAAGAAAACACTATACCCGGATACTGAGAAGCTCAGAAAAGAAGAGCAACGCAGGTTTGAAATACTCATTTCACATTGGGACGTGGAAGTACAGAATGTTGAACTAGAGAAATAGATATAATGAATAACAAGGTTGAATGCCCGCTTGATTTTATAGCAGTGAATGAAAACAAGGTGCGGATCGTAGCCGCACAGGTATTTACCGCCAGCGTGTTGTTTGCATTTACAACCTATTGGCCGATTATTGCTGTACTCGCTGCTGATTTTTTATTGAGAGCTACACACTACAACCGGTATAGTATATTATCACTTGCAGGATCGATCGTAGTCAAGGTATTTTCGGTAAAGGAAAAATTAACAGACCAGGCACCAAAACGCTTTGCTGCATGGATCGGGTTTCTACTATCATCTGTTATTCTGGTGCTGTTCTTTCTTCATGTTCAAACCACCGCGGTAGTACTGTCTATAGGGCTCATTGTGTTTTCATTTCTCGAAGCATTTGTCGGCTTCTGCGCAGGGTGCTATATCTATAGCTTCGGCAGAAAGCTTTTGCCGGTTCGAAAATAGAACGATCAAGGCACAACGATATCGAACTCCTCTTCGAAATCGCGGATGTGCTTGTTCCGTTTGTTCAGATATTGACCTTTGATTACTCCGCGTATATGTGTCTTCTTCCCCTTCACGCGCACGTTCTGATGAAACTCGGCTTTACCGGAGAAAAAAGTATAGGCTATACTCCAGGAAGGATCAATTGCCTTCTGGGCATTCTCACATTGTAATGCACCCAATGGCTCATACGATTTATCAGGCGCGAGTGCAAGGGTTGTGGGAAGCGGACCGATCGGAGCTTCAAAGTCCGATGCGTATACGCTCCACTCATCATTCAGTGTAGCAGTCAACACTAAAACACATGTCTGCGGATTGCGGTCGTCCGGGTGAACAACGGAAACATTCCACGATGCCAAATCGGATTGTGCCCATACCGGGCCGACCAGGAAAAACAGGATCAACACCATAATATACTTCATAAGACACGCTTTCGATTTTTACTCATTAACAACCTATGTGATATTGCCACTATATATATTTCCAGACGCTGGCGGCAATCGGGCGAGGGTATATCTCTACTTTCCCAGACGCAAAGAGTCCCTCTGCCCTTTTACCAAACCAACAACCAGTACCTTTTAAAATGGATAAACTATATACACACAACGCAGTTTAGGTTAAGCTTGCTCAATCCATCGCGTCATACAAAATTCTGCATGACAATACCGTTCCAACATCGGTACAAATCACAGGATGTACAGAAGTCGTCTTTCAGCGTACGATGTTTCATTGTTGAAATCAACCGGATGGTGGGCCAGTATATATTCCTGACAGACGCGATCGTCTATGCAGCAAATATATCCGCTCATCCAATATAATGCAATAATTCTATAGAATTAGTAGAGTTAAATTGTGATATTTATGTTTATTGCATTCGTTATTCAAGCACAGAATATTTTTTATTCACTTCGAAACAGAACAATATGAAAAGAATTGCAATCGTCACCCTGATCCTTTTTTCAGCGTGTACCGGCAAAAATAAAGTGAGTCCCGAAGAATTGCAGGCTTACAAAAATGAGATCGATGACTGGCATGCCAAACGTATTGAAAATGTCTCCGCTCCCAATGGTTGGTTAAACCTGGTTGGACTATATTGGCTTGAACCCGGCATCAACACGTTTGGAAGCAGTTCAAAAAATAGAATCGTTTTTCCTGCCGGAAAGATTGCCGAAGAAGCCGGCTATTTTTTTGTGACCGGAAATCAGGTTGACCTATATATACGAGATGGTGTAACTGTTACAGCAGAAGGTAAACCGCTCACTCAAAAGACAATCTATATTGCAGACTCTACGCCTGTTGTTGTTGCCAGCGGCACGTTGCGTTGGAATATCATTAAGCGTGATAACAAACTCGGTATTCGCTTACGTGATGACGAAAGCGTGACGCAAAAGAAATTTACAGGCATTGATCGTTACGCGGTTGATCCACACTATAAAGTTGAAGCCACTTTCATTCCGGCCGATTCATCGCGAACCATTGACGTTACCAATGTACTCGGACAAACTCACGCACAACATTCACCCGGCAAACTTGTATTCGAGCTGCAGGGTAAAGAATATCAACTGGACGTACTCGAAGGTGGTAAAGATGAGTTCTTCATAATAATAGCGGATCAAACCAGTGGCAAGGAAACATACGGAGGCGGACGATTTATATACGTTAAACATCCGGATGCCAATAATCACGTAACGCTCGATTTTAATAAAGCATACAATCCGCCATGCGTCTTCACGCCTTACGCCACTTGTCCGTTGCCTCCCAGCCAGAATGTGCTGGATATAGCGATACAGGCGGGCGAAAAAAACTATGATGCCAAGCATCCTCATTTGGCAAAAGATCAATCCTGACAAAATATACTATAGTACGATTTGTACTCTACAAATACATCTTACACTAAAACAATATACAGTATGGCTCATAACGCAGAAAAACCCATTGGTATATTTTACGAACATCCTACACGCTTCAGAATACTCTTTGACGAGCTCGAAGCGAGACGTATTCCATTTGCCAGAATCCAGGCTACACGACATACGTATAACCCCAATGAAGCCGAGTCTCCGTATAGTCTTGTCATTCACGGCATCAGCTCTTCCGATTGTCAGCGTGGCAACAGTGCGGGTATATTTCATGCGACCAATTATCTTGCGCACCTGGAACGACTTGGC
>CAMLLI010000050.1 GCA_946480685.1 uncultured Flammeovirgaceae bacterium
CTTCATAGTAGGGAGTATTATCGGCTAATATACTTCGCGTCAGGTTCCAGCAGTCTTTACCAATGGCACTTTCAAAGCCGATGTGCGATCCAAATATACCCGCATCGATCCATAGATTCTTTTTAGCGGATAATTTAATACCGGCATTCGCCTCGTATATATTTTTAAGAACGCCCGGTTCTGCCGCCAGGTTTGCATTGGCGTATGTACCCGTCATTAAAGCAAGGTTCGCCCGAACATGGTCCGTATTATAAGAGCCTTTTATCATTCCGATGTTCAGGTTTACTTCATTATGACGGTTAAAGGAATATATAAACCCCGGACGTGTATTATTCTGCGGTTTATTAAAATCGTATAGATAGTAAATTTCCATGTAGCCACTTACTGTGAAAGGTGAAGCCGCTTTTTCTTCCTGGGCAACCGTTGTGAAGAAGGATAGTAAATATACAGTGAATAGGATATAGTGTTTCATAGTGTGTTGTTTCTTGTTCGTTATCCTTCAATCGTTATCCGTTACACGTTATCCGTTAGTCGTTATCCGTTTCTGTGGTTGTTCACGATTAACAATTAACGTATAACGATTAACGATTAACGACTAACGTGCTTCAATTTGTCGAGCGCGATATTAAGACTAAGTACATTCACCGTTTCCGGCCCAAACATCGGCTTGTTTGTATAGTGATCGATCAGTGCTGTAAGTTTCCCTTCATCTATATTTCGTACACGCGCAATTCGGGCTACCTGTACGCGAACAGCCTGTGGAGAAAGGTGAGGATCGAGCCCACTACCCGAAGCCGTTACAAGTTCAGCCGGTATCTGTTCCTTTTTTATAGTAGGATTGTGCACAAGGAAAGTATCAATACGTGCCTGTACCTGTGCGAGGTAATCCGGATTAGATGGACCTTTGTTGCTTCCGCCAGAACCTGCTGCATTATAATTTACGGCAGATGGACGCGACCAGAAATATTCATCGGCTGTAAACGACTGTCCTATTTTTTCAAAGCCATAACGATTGTCTCCATACGTTATCGTTTCTCCTTTGCCGTGGTTGGGAGCGAACTGTGCAATGCCCCACACAGCGGCTGTATATATACCACAGAAGAAAACAATACAGCAAAGCGTTAATAAAGTGGCTGGCAAAATGTGATTTTTCATATACGTTATAAGATCGTTGATACTACAATGTCAATAAGTTTTATTCCGAGGAAGGGAACGAGTATACCGCCCAGACCGTAGATGAGCAGGTTTCTGCGAAGTAATGCTGCGGCACCAATAGGTTTATAGGCAACACCGCGCAGCGCAAGTGGTATCAGCAATGGTATAATTATCGCGTTGAAGATGATTGCGGAAAGTATAGCACTCTCCGGACTCGCCAGTTGCATGATATTTATACTTTGCAAGGCGGGAATCGAAGTGATGAACAGTGCCGGAACAATGGCGAAGTATTTTGCTACATCGTTCGCTATACTGAAGGTGGTGAGTGTACCGCGCGTCATCAGTAACTGCTTACCAATCTCCACCACTTCAATTAACTTGGTAGGATCGTTATCGAGATCAACCATGTTGCCTGCTTCCTTTGCAGCAGCAGTACCGCTGTTCATGGCGACACCTACATCAGCTTGTGCCAGTGCCGGAGCATCGTTGGTGCCATCGCCCATCATCGCTACAAGTTTACCGCTGGCCTGTTCGGCCTTGATATACTCCATTTTATCTTCGGGCTTAGCTTCGGCTATAAAGTCATCAACACCGGCTTTCTGTGCTATATATTTAGCGGTTAACGGATTGTCGCCTGTAACCATTACGGTTTTTACTCCCATCTTGCGCAAGCGCTCGAAGCGTTCGCGTATACCGGGTTTAATGATGTCCTGTAGTTCGATCGCGCCCATAACTTTGTTGTTGACAGAGACAACCAGTGGTGTGCCACCGTTGGAGGAGATCCTGTCAACAGTATGTTTTGTATCCGCCGGAAATATATTACCTGCTTTTTCAACCAGTTTCCGGATCGCATCATAAGCACCTTTGCGTATACTACGGTCTTCGAGATCTATACCCGAAGTACGAGTCTCCGCGGAGAATTTGATGATGCGCGACTGCGGTAATCCAAACGTAAGGTCTGCTATACTTCCCAATGCAGCAGGATGTTTGAATCCTTTGCCCGCAGCAAGTTCAATGATGGATTTACCTTCCGGAGTCTCATCAGCAAGCGATGCAATCGTGGCACATTCAATGAGATCGTCTTCCGGTATACCGTTGGCAGGATAGAAGTTAGTAGCCTTGCGGTTTCCAATGGTAATGGTACCGGTCTTGTCCAGCAAGATCGTGTCCAGGTCACCAGCTGTCTCAACAGCTTTTCCGGATTTCGTAATTACGTTGGCTCGCAATGCACGATCCATACCAGCTATACCAATGGCAGACAGTAGTCCGCCTATAGTGGTTGGTATCAGGCAAACGAACAGTGCTATAAATGCTGCGATGGTAATGGGTGTATTTGCATAGAGCGAGAAAGGTTGAAGCGTTACACAAACGATAATGAAAATCAGGGTGAATGCTGCGAGTAAGATGGTGAGTGCTGTCTCATTCGGTGTTTTCTGACGTGATGCGTTTTCTACCAGTGCAATCATCTTGTCAAGAAAACTTTCTCCGGGTTTGGATGTTACAATTACTTTTATCCGGTCGGATAAAACTTTTGTACCGCCTGTTACGGATGACTTGTCACCGCCCGATTCGCGAATTACGGGGGCAGACTCACCGGTGATGGCGCTTTCATCAATAGTCGCTATACCTTCTATGATTTCTCCATCGGCCGGTATAATATCACCAGCTTCACAAATGAATACATCGCCCTTGCGTAACTGACTGGAGGATCGTGTAGTGATAACACCGTTATCGGCAATTACTTTTGCAGGAGTTTCTTCGCGTGTCTTTCGCAGCGAATCAGCTTGTGCTTTGCCACGTGCTTCTGCTATACCTTCGGCAAAGTTTGCAAACAATACAGTGAGTAACAGGATAAGGAATACGATAAAGTTATAGAGGAAGCTTCCCTGTGATGTTTCGCCCGTCAGTATCCAGATACAAACCACGAACATAACGGCTGTGCCAATCTCCACCGTAAACATGACCGGGTTCTTGAATAATATTTTTGGATTTAGTTTTATAAAGGACTGCTTCAATGCTTCGTTTACAAGCTCGCGTTGAAACAGCGGTGTCTTTCTTTCTCGTGCAGACATATAGATATATATTAAAATGTTGTAGTATACTTTCGAGGCTATAGCTGGATTATTTAACCATGCTGAAATACTCTGCTATAGGCCCCAGTGCCAGTGCTGTAAAGAATGACAAGGCTACAAGGATGGCGATCACGGCAAACGTCATAATGCCAAATGTTGCCGTGTCGGCCTGGAGCGTTCCGGAACTTTCAGGTATATATTTCTTTTCTGCGAGTATACCGGCTATGGCAATCGGTCCGATGATCGGGATGAAACGTGCCAGCAGCATAATAATTCCGCACGAGATATTCCACCACGGTGTGTTGTCTCCTAATCCCTCAAAGCCACTGCCGTTGTTGGCGGATGACGAAGTATACTCGTATAGCATTTCAGAGAAACCGTGATAACCGGGATTGTTAAGCCATCCATAGTCGGGGTTGCTATAGAATATATAGGATGATAATGCCGTTGCTCCAAGGATCAAAAAAGGATGAAGCAGAAACACGATCATCGCTATTTTCATTTCACGCACTTCAATTTTCTTCCCGAGAAATTCGGGCGTTCGTCCAACCATGAGTCCGGAAATGAAAACTGCAATAATGATGAAGATGTAAAAGTTGAGAAGCCCTACGCCTTTACCCCCGTAGAAAGCATTGATCTGCATACCCAGCATGGTAAACATACCCGAGAGGGGCGTGAGACTATCGTGCATCGCATTAACAGATCCATTCGAAGTACACGTTGTAACGATAGCCCACAATGCAGAGGCGGCACTGCCAAAACGTACTTCTTTTCCTTCCATACTCCCGGCAGACTGATCTATACCCATCGATGCTATCGCAGGATTGCCATTCATCTCAAGATATATAGTAGGGATGAGGAACAAGAGAAATCCAGCAGTCATTACTGCGAAGATCATCCAGGCGAGCCGCTTGCGTTTCAGGTAATACCCTAATGCAAACACCAGTGCTATCGAGATGAGTGGAATGGAGACTGTCTCAACGATGTTGGTAATATAGTTTGGATTCTCGAACGGATGCGCAGAGTTCACACCAAAGAATCCACCACCGTTTGTCCCAACCTGTTTAATGGCGATCATCGCTGCAGCGGGCCCGCGTGATACTTGCACCGTATCACCCTGAAGCGTTGTGATCGTATCTTTACCTTCAAAAGTCATAGGCGTTCCATTAAACACCAGGATAACAGCCACTATAAATGACACTGGCAGCAGAATGCGCGTACATGATTTAACAAAGTAATCATAGAAGTTACCAAGCTTGCTGGTGGTACGTTCGCGCAAGGCATTGAATAAAACAGCAGCGACTGCCATACCCGCACCGGCACTGATAAACTGGTATAGCATCAGTGTAATCTGACCGAAATAAGAAACACCGGATTCTCCTGAGTAGTGTTGCAGGTTTGTATTGGTAACAAAACTTACGGTAGTGTTAAACGCCAGGTCAGCGGACATGGAAGCGTTACCGTCCGGGTTGAGCGGAAGCCAGCCCAGGTTCATCAGGATCAGCATACCATAGAGAAACCAAACTATATTTATGGTAAGGAAGGCAACGAGGTGTTGCTTCCAAGTCATCTCGTGGGTAACGTTAATGCCGCTGATGCGGTAGAACAGTTTTTCAATCGGGTTGAAAATGGCATCCAGAAACGTTTTCTCACCGGCATATACCCGGGCTATATATTTACCGAGCGGTATAGCCAGTGCAAAAGTGACCAGCAGTATAAAAATAACACTGACAATTTCAGTATTCATAAGTCTAGAATTTTTCAGGTTTTACAAGTACGTAGCACAGGTATATAAATACCAGGATGGATAGAATGAACAGGACAATCATATGTGTTAGATTTTTTCGAAGTAATCAATGGCTTTAAAAAAGATGACGAAGCACAAAAGCCCCGATGCGATAAGTACGAAAGTGATCATGGATATATAATTTAATGTTAGCTGGCTGTTGGCAACCTGTGTGCCTGTTATAGAAAATACTTGTAATCAGTATTTTGCGGATACATGAAATAAAAAGACCCTTCGGAATCCGAAGGGTCTTTCAAAATTGGAAGGGTCTGCGTGTGCAAAAAAAAATACCCTTCCGAAAGGGGAGGGTATATTAAATGCAATTCAACTATGATTCTTCTATGAAAGATTATAGTCCTTGATTTTCTGGTAGAGCGTGGTGAGGCCGATGCCGAGCAGTTTGGCGGTTTGTGTTTTGTTACCTTTGGTATATGCCAGCACTTTCTGGATATGTTTTTTCTCGGCAGAGGCAAGATCCATGCTTCCCTCGGTCAATGCATGGTCATGAAGGTTGAAATCATAAGGTAAGATATCGGCATCGAATACAGGTTGATCATTCAGAATAACGCATCGCTCGATAACATTTTTTAATTCGCGGATATTACCTTTCCAAGGATGTTCCTGTAATGCTTTCAGAAATGCAGGCGACATGGTCGGAGCTGATGTGTTGGTCTTTACAGAGAAGTGATTAATAAAGTACTCCGATAATTTCCGGATGTCCTCCTTTCGTTCGCGCAGTGGTGGCAGTGATATGGTAAATACCGATAGCCGGTAAAATAAATCGCTTCTGAAATTTCCGGCCTCCGATTCTTTTTCAAGATTACGATTCGTAGCAGCAATGAAGCGCACATTTACCTGTCGCACTTTGCTTTCGCCCACACGGTAGAATTCGCCTGTCTCAAGAACGCGTAGTAATTTTGCCTGAAGATCTATATGCATCTCTCCAATCTCATCGAGAAAGAGTGTTCCTTCGTGCGCTTCTTCTATATATCCTTTCTTCGATTTGGTGGCGCCTGTAAATGCACCTTCTGCGTGGCCGAATAATTCGCTTTCCAGAAGATCTTTCGGAAAGGCGCTGCAATTAACGGCTACAAATGATTTTGCTTTCCGCGGACTTTCATAATGTATAGCCTGGGCAAATACTTCCTTGCCGGTGCCGGTTTCGCCCAGTAGCAGTACCGTTGTGTTGGTGGCAGATACCTTTCGGGAGAGCTCTATACTTTGCAATAACAATTTGTTCTGACCAAGTATATTATCAAAACCAAAACGTTCTTGAAGTTTCGATTCCAGGTTATATACTTTCTGTCGGAGCAATGCTTTCTCGGAAGCTTTGCTTAACAGCGGAATTATTTTTTCGGGATGTTCACTCTTGGTAAGGTAATCGAAGGCTCCGTTTTTGATGGCTTTGACACCGTCTTCTATGGTGCCGTACGCGGTCAGTACGATTACCTCGGCAACCGGGTAATCCTGTTTGATCCTGCTTACAAGTTCAACACCGTTTCCATCCGGCAATTTAACGTCAGAGACAACAATGTTGATGTTCTCTTTGTCCAACACCCGTATACCTTCTTTTATAGAAGCGGCCTGGTATACCGTGTATCCTTCAAGCTCTACTACGCGAGCCAATAGCTTGCGCAGGTTCTCTTCGTCATCGATAATTAAAACATTACTGCTATTCAATGTGGTACGATCTGGGTTTTGCAAAGTAAAATAATCTTATGGAACGTAAGCCTGATAATACACAATATCTTTTTTGGGGTGAGCAGAACGTAACCAGTGGCTGGTTTCAAACGTCACCAAATCAGTTTCAGGTGTAAACGAGAGGTTGGTTGGATTCGGATTTGTGATGGCGCTTTGCCAGCAGTTAACAATATCTTTGAAGACTATATATCGGTTACTTGCATGAAAAATGATGTCGATGTTATCTGTTAGAATATAAGATGTTATCTGTTAGAATATAAGTCGACAGATGTTGGTATAGGTTCATGTTGAAAGCGAGCAACTAACTTATTGACTTCTGTAAAAATACGGATGCAGTTCTGTGTAATCTTTTGAGTTTGTAAGAAAATACTTTGCTGTAGATTTGTCGCAGTTCTCACCTGTGCATAGACAGGTAAGGTTAAGTACAATTTGGGTTAAGAAAGACCAAATATCCAGACGGGATGTTTGGTCTTTTCTTTTTTAAGGGCAATCCGGTATATATCACTTCTATCTGATGAAGTTCTGCCTGGTATATATAGTTCATCTTGAAAAATTTGTCTCACATAAAATAGTAACGCTTCAGGCTTTTGTATTACATGAAGGTGATTTCGGTTATTTGTTGTTCATCGTGTGTGTATTTGTATACACGGATGCGCAATTCATACAACACTAAATAAGGTATATTTAGGGTAAATATTTTATCGACTGCGATAATTTGTTTTGTGTAATCACTTTGTGGCACTTTGTAGATGAAATGAGCGAATCCTGCGATGAATAAGATATATCCGATGCTACGTTACGTGTATCTTCTATTATATACCATAATATATAGTATATAGGATTGTGAAATAGCCTCTTCTGCTAAATATAGGTAGAAATACGGACGCTTCCTTCCGTGTTTAAAATGACACGATGCAGTAATTATACGGAATACGTTATAAATCTGTAGTCGATAAAATTGCAGCTTTAAAAGTTATAAATCTTACATACGAAAGACAATACGGTGTATACGATGATCCCTGGTGTAGCATCAAATTCTTATCTCACATTTGTGATTGGTAACGATAAGTTTGCCGTACATGTAGCACACGTACAGGAAGTAATTGAAGTAGGACAAGTAATAAAGCTTCCGCATGTACCGGCCTATATGTTGGGTATCATTAACCTGCGAGGAAAAACTCTTCCGCTGATCGACACGCGACAAAAACTCGGTTTGCCTCCTGTTGAATTAACATCCAGCAACCGCATACTGGTGCTGAATATAAAAGATGCCGCTGATAAACAATTGCTGATTGGTGCCACCGTAGATATAGCGCGTGAGGTTGTAGCGATTAACCCGCAGGCCATCCAAGACCCTGCATGTATTCAATACAACAACACATCATCCCTGGCTGGCATTGTTAACGACCAGGGAGACATTACCATGATACTGAATATATCTACTCTTTTCCCGATCGGTGAAATAGCATCGTTCGATTTACCTGTGAATTAAATATACTTTTCATGATCAATAACTTTACAATTCGAGTAAAACTCATCGCAGCATTTGGTGTATTGCTGATTTTGATGGGAGTAATTTTTGTTATATCGTTTCTGCGCATCAGTGATATAAGTGATAAGCTGAATGAGATTACCGATAAGAGTGCTGTGCAGTTGCAATTGATTGGTGATGTCGAAGTAAATCTTACCGAAATAAGCCGCGATCAGAAGAAACTAATTCTTGCGGAAGATGAACAAGGGATGAATGCATTGAAGCGCTCGATTGAGGGTTTTACCGAAGAACTGAATAACACCATTGCAGAACTTCAAAAGATCAGTGATGGTGAAGCGCTGCAAAAAATTGCCACACTGAAAATGAAAGTGAATGAGTTTCTTGCAGTAGGAGACATGGTGGTTCGTCTGTCACTGGAGAATACAGAGATACGCGCCACGGTACTTTCTGAGAATGAAGCGGAGGCAGGTTTTTCTAAAATACTTTCAACAGCAGATGAGTTGAAAAATAGCTTTATGAATTCAGGCGCTAAAGATCACCTGGACAAAATATACCGCATCAAGCTATTACTCATCGATCTTAAAAATACAGAGCAGATGATGATTGCTTCCGAGACCGAGGAGATGAATCGTATTGTACAGTTGGAAGCAACTGACCTCGAGAATAAACTGGAACTGCTGTCAACAGAATTAGCGGGTGGACTGAGTGGTACTGAAAAAGCGTTGTTCGATCGCTTACAGCTGCAGTATAACAATTTCTATACGTTGCATTTGCAGGTAATGGACCTCGCACGCAAAAGTACCAAGATCAGTGCCGAAGCACTTTCTGAAGGTGATGTAGAACGATTGGACAATGAGTCGGATGCTGTATTGAGTGATATCGAATCTGACATTGAAGGTAAACTCGCACAAGATCGGATTATCACCGATGAAATGTATGCAAGTGCTGTTCGCACCATGTTTATACTCATTGCTGTTGCTGTTATCATTGGTGCAGCAGTTGCTGCGTGGCTGTTAAAAGATATAGCATCATCGTTGTCAGTAGCGAAAACTGCTATTCGCAAAGTAGCACACGGAGATTTTTCTACAGAGATAAACATTGTAAAGCGCGATGAAATAGGAGAGATGCTGGAGGAACTTAAAACCATGCTCGAGAAACTTCGCGGCAGTGTGGATATAGCCAAGCAGGTATCGAAAGGCGATCTCACCATGGACTTTAACGCGATGACCAATAAAGGCGGAGACCTGGACAATGCACTTGAAGCGATGGTAAATAATCTTCGTAACATTACTACTACTATTTACAACGGTGCGGCTAGTGTATCTACAGCCAGTCACCAGGTTGCAGCGGCTTCCCAGCAGATGTCGCAGGGAGCGCAGGAGCAGGCGAGTGCTTCCGAAGAAGTATCCGCATCCATGGAACAAATGATCGCGAACATCGAACAGAATACGAATAATTCACAAGAGACCGAAAAGATCGCGAACAAAGCAGCAAATGACATCAAGGTAAGCAACGTGTCTGTATCAGAGACAGTCGATGCGATAACCACCATTGCCGAGAAGATCACGATCATCGAAGAGATTGCTTCGAAGACTGACCTGCTTGCGCTTAACGCAGCCGTTGAAGCAGCACGTGCCGGTGAACACGGAAAAGGTTTTGCCGTAGTAGCGGCCGAAGTGCGCAAGCTTGCCGAGAGAAGTCAGCGTGCCGCTGCCGAGATCAACGAGATATCTGCGCGCACCGTAAAGATGGCGAAGGACTCAAAAGATATGCTCACCAGTACCTTGCCCGATATAAATCGTACCGCAGAGCTTGTTCAGGAAATTGCATCGGCCAGCACGGAACAAAGTCAGGGAGCGAACCAGGTTAATAAAGCGATCCAGCAATTATCAACGGTTACGCAAAGTAATGCATCGGCTGCAGAAGAAATGTCTTCGAATGCCGAAGAGCTTAACACGCTGGCGGAAGAATTGAAGAACGCAATAGGTTATTTCAATATAGGAACGATGGCGTCTTCAAAAATTATACGTGCTGGCAATGGTATAGCAACATCTGGAAAGAGTAAAGTAGCGGAAAGTAAATCAGTGTCTCGTAATGCAGGCAACGGTTTTGACTTGAAGCTCAGCGATGTTGTAAACGACAATGAGTTTACGGAATTCTAATCTACTTTTAGCTACCACGGTTCATCGCCTGATTGTATACTATATATGCAATCAGGCAATACTTCTTCATTGATAATATTAAGTCAGGCTTTACGGTGATGCGGTACTATATTATTGTCTGTATACTCTGTCTCAAGGTTGGTATACTCAGCGCACAATCCTATACATACCTTTCGGTTGAAGATTTTCTGAATGCAGTTTCTGTGCACCCGGAAATTATCCGCCAGACGGACGACATAACGCTGGCACAATTTAATGTTGAGATTGCACGCGTATCGCCTGACCCGGTGCTGGGCTTCGGAAATGCTTCCGGTGATATAAGCGGTATCAATATGCCGCAACAGTTATTTATAGGTATAGAACACACGGTGGAGATGGGAAGAAAACGCATGCACCGTGTGAACTATGCAAAGCAGCAGATTGCCGTGGCACGCGAAGAGCATACCGTATTCGTAAATACATTCAAGCGTGATGCATTGCTGGCGTTTCAGGAATGCTGGATGCTGGAACAACAGATACGGGAACTGGAGCAACATATAAACAGTATTCAGGAAGTAATCGTGTTGGACAGTACGCAGGCTATAAAGAGACAATTGGTGCAATACGAGAATGAAATCCTTTTAAACGATCTCCGTGAAAACTATATAGGTATACTGGACGAACTGCAGGCACTGGTAAAGCACGTTTACCAAACACAACTGGTGGCTCCGGACACCTGTGTGTGGTCTGATAGTAATACCGGCGAAGAGATTGCCATCGACCAACACTATAAAATTGCATCAAACAAAGCAATGCTGGATTTGGTACACAAAGAAATCGCACTCGCGGCCAGCAACCGAACTCCGGATATATCTTTCACGTTGGGGAATAATTTTATTACACAGAGTACGAACCCGGGCGCTCCTTCGCCTGCGTACAACGCCATTACCGCGATGGTGTCTATACCGTTGAAGATTTCAAATATAGGAAAGGCCGAGAAGAAACGAGACGCTTATCGTTTACAACTGGCCCGGCAAGAGGAAACTTCTATTCTGGACTTGGCTAC
>CAMLLI010000051.1 GCA_946480685.1 uncultured Flammeovirgaceae bacterium
ATGTCCAGTTCAAACCTACATTCCAGCGAAGCGATATATCGTATGCTACCATCACGTTTACCTGGTGTGGTCGGTCGTAGAAAGCGTTATATACTTTGCCTTCGTTGATATCAGCAAACTTGCGTTTGGCGCGTGAGTATGTATACCCGGCCCAGCCGCGCAACCGGCCTATATCTTTTTTGGCAAGCAGTTCTATACCATACGCAGTGGCCTTACCAAAACGCAGTTCACGCTCCAGCAACGGATTCAATAACGTCTCTGCATGGGCGTTGTAATCGATCTGGTGTTCCATCTTCTTGTAGAATGCTTCCGCTGTAAGCGAAGTACCCGCGCGCGGCAACGATCTGTAGTAACCGAGCGAAACCTGGTTAGCAATCTGAGGCTTAATATTGATGCTGCTTGGCAACCAGACTTCCAGCGAAGTAAACGGACTAATGGAATTTGATATCAGGTGTACATTCTGTGCATTACGTGCATAACTTGCTTTGATCGATGCATGCTCATTCAGCAGGTAACTTACGGTGACCCGTGGCTCCACATTTACATATTGCTTATAGTTATCACCTTTCGCATAGTATAAAGTGTCGATCGGATTTCGGTTCTCATCAAAAACAAATTCAAACGCCTCTCCTGTATTGGACCATAGCGAGAAACGGGCGCCATAATTCACACCCCACTTTTCATTCAACTTCAGCTCGTGGTTGGCATATAGCACAAGCTCTACCGAGTTACGTACGGAGAGTGCAGGCACCGAAGTAATCACACTATCCGATTTAAGATTGCCCGGATTAAAATTATACCCGTTAACACCAAGTCCAAACGTGAGCTCACTCTGCGGCTTGATGAAGTAACTGAAATCTGATTTTACATTCAGGTTAGATATATGGGAATTCCACCGTGTATTTGTTTTTGTATCGGTATGTAAAAAATAATCATAGCCCGCTAATGCCAGCGTTGTATTCATAAACAAACGATCGAAGAACAGGTGGTTCCATCTCAATGTACCGGCGGTATTAGACCACGCTATACCGTTGTTGAGATTAAAGTAATTATCGGCCCCGGTATAGAATGAAAAGAAGATACGATTCGCCGGGTTGATGCGCACGTTTACCTTCGAAGTAAAATCGTAGAAGTCGAATTTTTTAACATCTTCATCCAACTGCTGCACGAGCCACTTAAGTGTTGATGCACGTGCCGATACCAGGAACGAACTTACATCTTTACGAAACGGGCCTTCCACACCAAGCTTTGTTGATATGAGACCGGTGCTTCCCCACACTTCCACATTCTGGTCATTTCCTTTTTTCGTACGAATGTCGAGCACGGATGATAATCGGCCGCCCAGCGATGCCGGCATCTCACCTTTATATAGCGTCATATCATTCACAGCATCGGGAATGATCGTTGAAAATAACCCGAGCATGTGACTCGGATTATAGATCGGTGCATCATCAATCAACACCAGGTTTTGATCGCGGTTTCCTCCGCGCACCGAGTAAAAAGTTGAACCATCTGCATGCAGTTTTACTCCGGGTATAGATTCAAGCGACTTTACAACATCCATTTCTCCAAACAGTGCGGGTCGCTCTTCTACAGCTTTGGGTCGAACGTGCGTATTGCCTGAAGTAATTTCCTGCACTACATCCGGCAGCTCATTGCTAACCACTACTTCCTCGAGCACCGGTAATTCTTCTTCCAGCGTTATGTCCTGTTGTATGGATGCGCCTAGGTCTACCGTTGCAAAATGATCTTTATAACCCAGAAACGAAGTCGATACGGTATATTTCCCTTTGGGTATAGTGATGGAGAAGAATCCGAAGGCGTTCGTTACGGTACCGGTCTTCAATTCCTTTATCAATACCGAGGCACCAATCAATGCTTCGCCATTACCGGCATCTTTTATTGTACCGCTTAATGTATATACTGACGCTGCAGGTCTGTCAGGCCGCTTGTCGGGTTTCAGAATAACCTGTCCTTCTACCAATGTATATTTTATACCAAAGCGCTCGGATATATCTTTAAGAACTGCGCTTACGGTTTTATTCACGGCCGTATAGCGCGTCACTTCATCCGCCGGAATTTTTTTCGGATTGTATGAAAAGCGAATGCCGCCTTTCTTCGCAATGATTTCCAACAACTCGGCTAATGTGCCCTGTGCGTCTACACTGATCGATACATCGGGTAAACTGTTTTGTGCAGATGCATGCAGAAATAAAAATAACGCTGGCACCACAAGCCAGCGAAGTGTAAACTTCTTTTGCCTTTCAAAACATGTTAACATCCTGCCGCTGTAATTTCGACCTGGTTTCCGTTGGTGCGGAGTGTCAGATTGAGTGTGGTTTCCAGTACATTCAGTACTGCCTCCAGTGACTGCTGATCAAACGTAACGGTTACGACACACGAAGCCGGTATATCTGCTGCAATGGATATGTTTGCATGATACGTTCGGTTCAACGTAGCCACAACGGTACGGAGATCATCTTCTGTAAAAACTATTTTGCGTGTATTCCATGAAAGGAAATTGACATCGTTGTTTATACCGCTGCTCAGTTGATGCGAGTCTTTGCTATATATACCTTTATCACCCGCCTGCAACTTTACTTCTGTTTTACGATCGCCCCCCGAAAGCTTTACCACCCCGGATTGTACTATAACTTCTACCTCACGCATGCTATCATAGGCCAGTACATTGAACGATGTACCGACTACTTCTATACTGGCATCATTCGCCTGTATAATAAAAGGTTTCTGTGCGTTCGGTGTTACGTCAAAGAATGCTTCTCCTTTCAGTATCACGGTTCGGTTCTCATCATTAAACGATGTTGAATAGGACAGTTCGGAATTGCGATTAAGAATCACCTGCGATCCATCGGGTAATTTTACAGTCATGGTGTTCGAGGCGGTTTGATAGCTCATGTTCTCGTCACTGCCGACAAATCGTGTAATGATCCACCCGGAAACAGCTACGATCAAAATGGCCGCTGCAATTTTATACCACAGGCTATAGGATGGTTTTTCAAGCGCACGAATTTTCGTTTCGGGTTCAAGCACTCTTCCACGGATGTTGTTCATGAAATGGTTCCACTCATGATCTATATCCACGGTGTGTGTCTCATCAGCTTTCTGTGCATAGTGTTGCTGACTCAGATCAAATACCTTTTTATATGCCAGGTATTGACGTTCATTTTCGGGAGCTTGCGTGATCCATTCCTGTAAAGCACGCGCCTCCTCCGAAGAAGCTTCGTCAGCCAGATATTTTGTTATCAGCTCTTTTACACTATCGTTGAAATCATCTTTCACGCACGTATTCTGTTTTTAAAACACATTACTTTCCGTTCACCCTTATTGAAACATAAAAAATATTAACATCAGGAATTCGCCCAGGTGCTCGCGTAAAACAGAAAGCGCTTTGGACATCTGCGCCTCTACCGTTTTTATCGAGATTCCCATTTTATCAGCTATCTGCGCATATTTCAATCCTTCCATCCGATTCAATTCAAAAACCATCCGGCATTTCTCGGGCAGTGATTGAATGGCGAGCTCAATGCGTTGCTCGAGCTCCGAAGTTTCCAATGCAGTATTTACCTCAGTGTAATCTTCCTCCTTTACATGTTCGAGTATGCTGTGCTTCTTCCGGTCGCGTATGTAATTGAGACTTCGGTTACGCACCGCGGTATATAAATAACTTTTGTAGCTTGTATCCGGAGGAAGTGTGTCGAATTTTTCCCAGACTGTAACAAAGACATCGTGCACCAAACCTTTGGCCTCGTCCCAATCGCCCACATACTTCAACGAAAAGCTGCAAAGTGGTTTGAAAAGCTCCCGGAACAGTTGCTCGAATGTATTTAGGTTCTTGTCTACCAAGATTGGGGTAGATCTATATAGCCAGAATAAACCTAAAGATATTAAAAATAAATATATACCAACGTGCGTTATACAGCGACACACGCCCCTATAAACACGTTGTGTAGCCATACCGTAAAAAAAAATTGAAGAAGTATTGTTAACGAAAAAATTGTCTTACCTTATACAAATAAATAGAATGGCATAAACGCCATCCATGAGACTAACCTCACTCCTAGTGAAACAAAACGAACAAGTAAAATTCAGCAAAGACCACAGTGGTTTTTATGCAAAAGTAAGAGAGCGCGCTGATCACTATTTTACCAGCAACGGCATTTCCAGACACGCGGACGGTCTTATGATTTTCAAAACCATATTTTTTCTAGGTGGTACGTTGAGCTTATACCTGCTTATTCTTTCAGATACATTTCCCGTGTGGACCATGTTTCTAATGGCGATTGGCTTGGGAGTTTTCTCTGCTTTCATTGGATTCAATGTTTGTCACGATGCATTGCACGGATCATATTCCGAAAGTTCATTTATCAATACAGCACTGGGTTCTGTTTTTCATCTCATCGGAGCCAATGTTTACAACTGGAAGATTTCGCACAACCTCGTGCATCATACCTTTACCAATATTCATGAGCATGACGATGATCTTGTGGTTGCTCCCGGTCTTGTAAGTGTATGTCCGCAGGAGTCACCGTTGCCCATCCAACGCTATCAGCATTACTATGCGTTTTTACTCTATGGCATGGCCAGTCTCGCATGGATCTTCGCCAAAGACTATATCAAATTTTTTCAAGACCGAATAGGTTGTCATGCTACTCCGCGCCACCCGCGTATCGAATTATTCAAACTCTTCTTCTTTAAGATATTATACTATGGGTTGGTGATTGTATTGCCATTGTTGCTCATCGAATCGATAACGTGGTGGCAGTTTATAATCGGGTTTGTGTGCATGCAGATGGCGAAAGGTTTTGTATTGGGATTGGTTTTTCAACTCGCGCACATTGTAGAAGGACTGGAGTTTCCTGAACCGGATACAAGTGGAGTAATGGAAGATGCATGGGCTGCTCACCAGATGCGCACCACCGCTAACTTCGGTGTTCGTAATTTCTTTACGCATTTTTTCTGTGGCGGACTTAACATGCAAATTGAACATCACTTGTTTCCAAAAGTTTGCCATACACACTATCCCGCATTGTCAGTGATTGTAAAAGAGACCGCTGCTGAATATGGATTGCCTTATCACGAAAATACATCGTTCACTACGGCACTTGCATCGCACTACCGGATACTTCGGAAATTTGGTAAAGAATCGCTCGCTGCCAGTCACGTGCAGGCTAAGGAATTAGTGGTATAAAAGTAAAAAAGGTATACTCATTTTACTTACGAAAGAAGAAGCGCTTCATCTGACAGTGAAGCGCTTTTTTGTTGTTATCCGGCAAGTATGAAATAAACTTTAAAGACATTTTTCACGAATGTCTCGAACCCATATTGACCGATATACTGATCGGCTACTACGTATATACACGGATACATTCTTTTGTAGCAAGACGTACAAACGCTATATCTTTTTTCAAAAACAAGCCGAACCTTACAATGATGGTGTACACACCATTTGCTTAAATATACCTTGCCATTAATGTTAGACTTTTGCGGGCACCTAACCTCACACCCATCACAAATCGTGAATACCTATTGGGCTATGGATCTGTCTCGCAGTATTACTATATAATTTCAATCCTTACGTACTGACAGTTCTATACCCATGCCAGGGATGAAGAGTATATATACCAATCGTAGTATAAAAAAAAACAAAAAATAAAAGAACAAGGTAAATTTGGAGTGGCTTTATGAAAAAATTAATTGAACGTTATCTCGGGAAGAATATAATTGTATCCGCTATAAGTGTGATCGGTACGTTGTTGGTCATAAACATTGTGTTGATGTACCAGAATAAGGAAACTATTGTTACAAACAACGCGATACGGGAAGAATCAGACACAATGATCAAAGACATAGATAAGCTGATAACATTCCTTAATAATATAGATCTGGGCGTAAGAGCTTATGGTCTCAGCAAGAATGAAGAGTTACTTATACCTACGTCTAACTCCATCAATTACCTGTGGCCGCACTTCGAAAGTGTAGAGAAGAGACTTATGAACGAAGGCTATGATGTATCGGGAATAAAAGAGCTTCAGAAGGTATACCGTGAATATGTTGATTTCAATATGAAGATGATAGACATGGCAAACCTCGATAGCACGGAAGTATTTAAGAATATGATGCTGGAAGATCGCGGCATGGCCGTTTGGAAACGCACGCATGAGATTGGCGGAAAGATCATTGAATTCGAAAAAGCAAAAAGTCTTGCAGCAGAAGAAGGCTACCAGGCAGCCGTTCGAAATAATCTATACCTGCAGTTGTTCCTGCTGCTGATGGGATTGCCAACACTCATCTTTATTGCCATCAAGATAAAGAATGATAATCGCGCGCGACAAAAGTTACTGACAGATCTGGAAGAGAATAATAGAAAGTATGTATTCAATCCGGGTACAGCTATACGTGTTAACGATCATCAGCAGTTGGTTGAAAATTCCATCCGGAACCTGCAGCACGCCAGTGAATTTATAGAGCATATAGCAGACGGCAATTATGCTACCGAGTGGGCAACGTTGAATGAAGAAAACAAAGCATTGAACGAAACGAACCTGGCCGGACGACTCACTAAAATGAGAGATCAGTTACGACAACTGAAGCGTGAAGAAGAGACACGTTTGTGGAGCAACGAAGGCCTCACCAAAATATCAGAAATCGTACGCAATAATCAGGGCAACTTTACAGTACTGGCAGATGAAGTCGTAAGGTTCCTGACTAAATATATGGGCGCGCTGCAAGGCGGACTATTTATTTTAAAGGATGATGAGAACCAGCGTGAGTACCTGGAGCTTGCCGCCTGCCATGCGTATGACCGAAAGAAATTTGTAGAGCGCAGGATCGATATAGGTGTAGGCTTGATCGGCCAGACATTTCTGGAAGGTGAAACTACGATGTTAACCAAACTGCCGCAGGGATATACCTATATTACTTCGGGCATGGGTGAAACAACACCAACCTGTGTTCTGATCGTTCCGATGAAATACAATGATAAAATCGAAGCCATCATAGAAATAGCCGGCCTCGAAAAATTTGAAAACCACCAAGTACTTTTTATGGAGAAGGCCGGAGAGTTTGTAGCATCGGCTTTGCAAAGCGCAAGAACAACCGAGAAGATGAAACTGCTGCTGGCAACTTCGCAGCAACAAGCCGAAGAGATGCGGGCTACGGAAGAAGAGTTACGACAGAATATGGAAGAGCTCATTGCTACGCAGGAAGCGATGGCACGCAAGCGCGCAGAAGCTGAAAATATTCACCTGGTGGCATAGATATAGTTAACCCTTGGCGCGTATGCGAAATTGAAGAGGCCTGATAAAATTATCGGGCCTCTTTCATTTATTCAGCAGTTAAATACTTGCCTGTTCAAATCATTTTTGATTTTTTTGCTTCTGAGTCTTTGGAAAACTTACGGAAAACGTTACGTTTGCAGTCCAAAATTTGGGCCCATAGCTCAGCTGGTTAGAGCACCTGACTCATAATCAGGGGGTCGCTGGATCGTGCCCAGCTGGGCCCACTTAAAAATCAGCCACTTACAGATGTTCGAGTAAGTGGCTTTTTTGTTTTAATGCTGTCGATGTTATAACTCAACCGCCATTAATTCATCCGCCAACTTATGTATACCTCTCTCTATTCTCTTTAGCTGTTCCGGCCGCGGTCTTTTCTTCCCTGTAGCGTAATGATTGATTTGCCTTTGGTTAATACCAGAAATTTTCTCCAACGCAGAGTTGGTAAAAATACCCTTGAAATAATTTAAGAAACTCTGGCTATCAAACTTGTGTATAAATTTATACTGCCCGTTCTTTAACCATGCAGGAACTTCATTATGCTTAATATATAGTACAAGTCCCTCTTCCAGATTCTTTTTAGCTTCTGCTACCGTTTCTCCCGCTCCGTAAACTCCAGGCAAATTTTCAATCCATGCACCAAAGTCTTCAGGGCCTTTTGAAATAATTGCTCTTAATTTTTTCATTCTAATTTGTTTGTCTTTTTTGAATATCACCGAATTGAGTACTAACAACACCACATATCAAAAACCTTTTATCTCCATGTCTTTCATAATTTTTTTTCGTAGCCCCTTCACCTATCTCCTTTGATCCGTGATAGGAACAGGATACCTTCTTTCATCCTTTTCATAAATGTATGGCTACCCTCAGCACCTATATATACCCATCCACTTTTACTCTTCCTAATTCGTCTATGAAACTCTGAATATTTCATTCTACGCGTGTGTGTAAAAATTACTGCTAACGTTTTTTTCTCTAACGGGAATAAAAAGGTAGTAAAAATACTACCTTAAAACAAGACTTCTCAAATGATAAATCTACTTCTTAAACACCTTCTTATACTCCTGCTCATCAAAGCCGAGCGCCAGTACTTTTCCATCGTGTTCAATTAATGGGCGTTTGATTACGCTGGTCTTTTCTTTCATCAGGGCTATGGCAGATGATTCATTTTTTACTCCGGCCTGTGTTGCTTCATCCAGTTGTCGCCAGGTGGTGCCGCGCTTGTTTACCAGACTCTCCCATCCTACCTGTTTGCTCCAGTCTTTTAAACGTGCATCTGTAATGCCTTTTGTTTTGTAATCGTGAAACTCGAATTCAACGTTGTGCTTCTTCAGCCAGTCGAGTGCAGTTTTCACTGTATTGCAGTTTTTAATTCCGTATACGGTCATAGCGGTTCAATAAAAAATATGGTAGTTTGTCTTCCAAATCCGAAGGTATGAAGATTAAGATCATCACAAAATTAAGTTATGTACTTGTACTGTACCTGTTAATCGCTTGCCAACCAAAAAAAACAACTGAACCTGTAATGAAGCCAACTGATCCGCACTCATACGCACAACCTGCCGAAGCCCGCGTAAAACATTTGCATTGGAAAGCTATTGTTGATTTCGATAAGAAGATCATCAACGCAGTGGCTACGTGGACCATTGAAGCTAATGCAGACGCTGATCTGATAACCTTTGATACCAAAGGCCTGTCTATAGGAAAAGTAACACTCAATAACGATGCTCCGACAGAGTATAGATTGGCAGATGCCGACTCAACACTGGGGCAGGCACTCGCAGTAATGATAAAGCCGGGCACGACAGAAGTAACGATCGCCTATCATACAAGTCCGGAGGCTGAAGCATTGCAGTGGTTGAACGCACAACAGACAGCTGGTAAAAAACATCCGTTCCTCTTCACACAATCGCAGGCTATATTAGCGCGGAGCTGGGTACCTTGTCAGGATTCTCCAGGTATACGCTTTACCTACGATGCCGAAGTTACAGTACCAAAAGAGCTGCTGGCATTGATGAGTGCCTCGAACCCGCAAACCAAGAACGCAACCGGTATATATACTTTCTCCATGAAGCAACCTATACCATCGTATCTGCTCGCATTATCCGTTGGCGATATTGCATTCAAGCCGATCAGTGACCGCAGTGGTATATATGCAGAACCTTCGCTGGTGGATACATGCGCATGGGAGTTCGCCGATCTTGAAAAAATGATTGCCGGTGCTGAAGAACTCTATGGTAAATATCAATGGGAACGTTATGATGTATTGGTACTGCCGCCAAGCTTTCCATTTGGTGGCATGGAGAATCCTCGACTTACTTTTGCTACACCTACTATATTGGCAGGAGATCGCTCGCTGACATCGCTCATCGCACACGAGCTGGCGCATAGCTGGTCGGGCAACCTGGTAACAAACGCTACCTGGAATGACTTCTGGTTGAACGAAGGCTTCACGGTATATTTCGAAACCCGCATCATGGAAAAACTATATGGTAAAGATTATGCCGAGATGCTCGCTTCACTGAATCTGCAGGAAGTAAAAGATGAAGTAAAATCGTTAACCGATGAAGGACATGCTGCCGATACAAAACTGAAATTAAACCTTGATGACAGGAATCCTGACGATGGAGTAACCACCATTGCCTACAACAAAGGCTATTATTTTTTACGCACGATCGAAGAGCAAAACGGTCGCGAGAAATTCGATCAGTTTGTCAAGGATTACTTTACACAGAATGCCTTTAAAGTAATGACAACCGAAGAGTTCATTCCTTTCGTCAAGAACTACTATCAATCCAAATTTAGTATAGCGTTGTCCGATACGCTCTTCAACGACTGGATATATACCGAGGGACTCCCCTCCTATTGTCCTACACCGGTAGCAGAGCGTTTCACAAAAGTGGATGAAGCGTTGACTCAATGGAAATCCGGCAAGGCAATACAAACAACCGCTATAACAAAATGGAGCACACACGAGTGGTTACATTTCCTAAAGAATCTTCCGGATACATTAACGCAGCAACAGATGACCGGACTTGATAACCTCGGCAAATTTACTGAATCGGGTAACTCCGAGATTATCACCGCATGGGGTGTAATCGCGATTCGTAATCGCTACGAAAAAGTATATCCGAAAATTGAAACGTTTCTGATCAACACCGGTCGCAGAAAATTCCTGATGCCACTATATAGCGAACTGATCAAAACACCGGAAGGCAAGAAGCTTGCAACTTCCATCTATACCAAGGCTCGTCCCAATTACCACTTCGTAGCCGTTAACAGTCTTGACAAACTTTTGAAGTAAACTAAAACGCAGAAGCAAGGCATGATATATACCTTGCTTCTGCGTATAGTATAATTTTAAAAACTAGAAGCTTTGTAAAAGCGCAGATGTCTTCTTCAGGCGATTGATCAGGTTGGCAGACTCTTCGAAATCCAACGTCTGTTGTCCGTCCGATGCAGCCTTCTCCGGCTCCTGGTGAGTCTCGTAGATGATGCCATCGGCACCGGCCATAACAGCCGCGAGCGCTACGGGCTCCACAAATTCACGAATTCCTATACCGTGTGATGGATCAGCAACGACCGGCAAATGTGTTTTCTCTTTCAGAATCGGTATCGCATTAACATCGAGTGTATTTCTGCTGGCACGCTCATAAGTACGTATACCGCGCTCGCATAGTATCAACTTCTCGTTGCCTGCAGCAAATACATACTCTGCGGAATATAGCAACTCTTCAATCGTGCCGGATATACCGCGTTTAATCATGACCGCTTTATCAACTTTACCCAACTCATCCAGCAAGTTAAAGTTTTGTGTATTGCGCGCCCCTACCTGGAATACATCAACATAGTCGTGCATCTCGGCAATCTGACTTACCTGCATCACTTCGGTGATGATCTTTATACCGGCTTTCTTTGCCAATGTATACCACATCTTCAGACCGTCAATACCAAGGCCGCGAAAAGCATACGGAGAGCTGCGGGGTTTAAATACACCACCGCGCATAATACGAACACCGCTCTTCACAAGATGATCAATGGTTCTTTGTACCTGCTCTTCGTTCTCGATAGAACAAGGCCCGGCCATGATCGACAAGTTTCCATCACCGATCACAAC
>CAMLLI010000052.1 GCA_946480685.1 uncultured Flammeovirgaceae bacterium
GAAGTCGATGTGGGTTTCGTTGAATACTTCAAGTGAAGCAAGTTCGATTACGGCTTTCACATCATTCTCGAACAACACCGGCAGAATGATCAGGTTGGATGGTTTAGCTTTACCTAAACCGGAACTGATCTTGACGTATCCTTGCGGAACGTTGGTAAGCAATATCTTTTCTTTTTCAAAAGCACATTGTCCTACAAGACCTTCGCCTATAGCAAATTCTTTCGGAACAGTTTTCTCATCTTTATAGGCATAGGCAGAGAAGAGTTTCAATTTCACATTTGAAGTTTCTTCGTCCTGCTTCAGTATATAGAATGCACCGAAGTGTGCATTTACCACTTGCGCCAGCTCCGAGAGGATACGTTTTGATACAGTATCAAGATCGCGTTGTCCCTGCAACATCTGCGTGAATTTCGCGAGGTTCGATTTGAGCCAGTCCTGATCCTGGTTACGCAACGTAGTTTCGCGCAGGTTCGTGATCATCTGGTTGATCGTATCTTTCAACGCCTCGAGTTCACCTTTCGCATCCACACGAATGGTTCGTGTCAAGTCACCCTTCGTTACCGCAGACGCCACTTCCGATATAGAGCGCACCTGCGTTGTTAAGTTAGCCGCGAGCTGGTTCACGTTCTCTGTCAAATCTTTCCATGTACCCGATGCACCCGGCACACTTGCCTGACCACCGAGTCGTCCTTCAACACCCACTTCGCGCGCCACCGTTGTTACCTGGTCGGCAAACACCGCGAGTGTATCAATCATCTCGTTGATCGTATCCGTAAGCTGTGCTAATTCTCCCAAGGCATTGATCGAAAGTTTCTGTTTCAAATTACCTTTCGCCACAGACGTCACAACCTTTGCTATACCACGCACCTGACCTGTTAAGTTGGATGCCATCTGGTTTACGGAGTCGGTCAAATCTTTCCATGTACCCGCTACACCGCGTACTTCAGCTTGTCCACCAAGTTTACCTTCGGTACCCACTTCACGCGCCACACGCGTTACTTCAAATGCGAATGAGTTGAGCTGCTCCACCATGGTGTTCACCGTGTTCTTCAACTCCAACATTTCACCGCGCACGTCCACCGTAATTTTCTTGGACAAGTCTCCGTTCGCCACCGCGGTTGTTACACCCGCTATATTTCGTACCTGGTCAGTCAGGTTACCCGCCATCTGGTTTACAGAGTCCGTCAAATCTTTCCATGTACCTGCCACACCGGGTACGAATGCCTGTCCACCCAGTTTACCTTCAGTACCTACCTCTCGTGCCACACGCGTTACTTCGGATGCAAAACCACGAAGCTGATCCACCATCGTGTTCAGCGTTTCTTTCAACTGCAAAATTTCTCCGCGTACGTCCACAGTAATTTTCTTCGACAAGTCACCGTTCGCCACGGCCACCGCTACGTTCGCTATATTTCGGATCTGCGCAGTAAGGTTACCCGCCATCTGGTTTACGGAGTCAGTCAATCCTTTCCATACACCACCAACACCTTTCACCGTTGCCTGTCCGCCAAGTTTACCTTCGGAACCCACTTCACTCGCCACACGCGTTACTTCCGATGCGAAAGAGTTGAGCTGATCCACCATCGTGTTGATCGTGTTCTTCAACTCCAACATTTCACCTTTCACGTCCACGGTAATTTTCTTGGACAAGTCTCCCTTCGCCACCGCAGTTGTTACCTCTGCTATATTTCGTACCTGGTTCGTCAGGTTATCCGCCATCTTGTTTACAGAGTCTGTCAAGTCTTTCCATGTACCACCAACACCCGGTACATCGGCCTGACCTCCGAGCTGTCCTTCAGAACCTACTTCACGCGCCACACGCGTTACCTCGGAACCGAATGAGTTGAGCTGATCCACCATCGTGTTGATCGTGTTCTTCAACTCCAACATTTCTCCGCGAACATCCACCGCGATCTTTTTGGACAAGTCTCCTTTCGCCACCGCGGTTGTTACGTCTGCTATATTTCGAACCTGGTTGGTAAGGTTGGATGCCATCTGGTTTACGGAATCGGTCAAGTCTTTCCATGTACCACCAACACCCGGTACGTTTGCCTGTCCACCAAGCTGACCTTCTGAACCCACTTCACGCGCCACACGCGTTACTTCTGAAGAAAATGAGTTGAGCTGATCCACCATGGTATTGATAGTGTTCTTCAACTCGAGCAATTCTCCTTTCGCATCCACGGTAATTTTCTTGGACAAGTCACCGTTCGCCACTGCGGTTGTTACCCCGGCTATATTTCGCACCTGACCTGTCAAGTTCGATGCCATCTGGTTTACCGAGTCGGTAAGATCTTTCCATACACCACCAACACCTTTCACCGTGGCCTGTCCACCGAGTTTACCTTCGGTACCTACTTCAAGTGCCACACGCGTTACTTCCGAACCGAAGGAGTTGAGCTGATCCACCATGGTATTTATAGTGTTCTTCAACTCCAACATTTCTCCGCGCACGTCCACGGTAATTTTCTTGGACAAGTCACCATTCGCCACCGCGGTTGTTACACCCGCTATATTTCGTACCTGGTTGGTAAGGTTACCCGCCATCTGGTTTACCGAGTCTGTCAAATCTTTCCATGTACCACCAACACCTGGTACATCGGCCTGTCCACCGAGCTGCCCTTCCGAACCCACTTCACGTGCCACACGCGTTACCTCGGAAGAGAATGAGTTGAGCTGATCCACCATGGTATTTATAGTGTTCTTCAACTCGAGCAATTCTCCTTTCGCATCCACGGTAATTTTCTTGGACAAGTCACCTTTCGCCACCGCCGTTGTTACCCCCGCTATATTTCGCACCTGGTTGGTAAGGTTACCCGCCATCTGGTTTACCGAGTCGGTAAGATCTTTCCATACACCACCAACACCACGCACCGTTGCCTGTCCACCGAGTCTTCCTTCTGTACCTACTTCAAGTGCCACACGCGTTACCTCGGAAGAGAACGAGTTAAGCTGATCCACCATCGTGTTGATCGTGTTCTTCAACTCCAACATTTCTCCTTTCACATCCACGGTAATTTTCTTCGAAAGATTACCGCGTGCTATAGCCGTTGTTACTTCCGCTACATTTCGCACCTGGTTGGTAAGGTTACCGGCCATTTGGTTTACCGAGTCCGTAAGATCTTTCCATACACCGTCAACACCTTTTACTTTCGCCTGTCCGCCAAGTTTACCTTCGGAACCCACTTCACGTGCCACACGCGTTACCTCCATGGAGAACAGGTTCAGCTGCTTCACCATGTCGTTTACTTCTTTCGCGATGCGCGCAAATTCACCTTGCAATACGTGACCACCAATTTCCTGTGGCATCTCCTGTGAAAGATTTCCTTTCGCCACCGAACTGATTACGTGCGCGATTTCTATAGTAGGGTGCACAAGGTCAGAGATCAATACATTCAACGAGTTTACACCGCTGGCCCACGATCCTTTCGCATTGGGTAACTCGATACGTTGCGTAAGTTTACCTTGCTTACCGATCGTATTACCGGCACGCATAAACTCCTGCATCATCTTTTCATTCATGGAAATGATGTCATTCAGCGTATCGCATATTTTACCGCTGATACCGACCTGATCGAACGGCATGCGCACCGAGAAATTTCCATTTCGTACTTCAGTCAATACGCGCAGCAATTCACGGTTATCCAGGATACCCATGAACTGGTGGTATTGTTCTTCGTTTATAGTATAGCGGGGAACAGGTTTCTTTTTCCCGGCAGATTTAGGAGGGGAAATTACTGCAACATCATCACCGTTCTTCGAAGATGAATGAGTTGTCTTCGCTTTTTTGCCCATGAGGTAGAAATTTTGAAAGAACAATTTACTGGAGAAAAATTCACAAATACACGTGTGTAGAAATTAAAAAAAAGAATTTATCGAAAAAACACAAGAACGTGGATAACGATGCGGAATAACTTCTACAGGGTACATGAAAGTGTTTGTTTAAAAAAAGCATGCCATGCTATAGTATATTGTGCAGTAGCGGTAGCGTTGTGAATAGCTGCGAGCTACGAGCTGTGAGCTTCGAGAGCTGCAGGCTGCAGGCCGCTGGTTGCAGGACGTTAATCTGTTTACTTGCATTTTTCCTGCAGCCAGCAGCTTGCAGCCAGTAGCCCTATATATCTCGCAGCTCGCAACTCAAAGCTCGCAGCTACTCCTGGTGTACGCCTTCAGCTATTTCTTCTACCATTTTGCGACAGAATGCAGGAAGGTCCTTTGGGCTCCTGCTGGTAACTAAACCATTGTCAACTACCACTTCTTTGTCAACCCAGTTGGCACCGGCATTGATGAGGTCTGTGCGGATGGAAGGGTAGGATGTTACTTCTCGTCCTTCCATGAGACCTGTCTCAATCAGTGTCCACGGTCCATGACATATAGCGGCTATCGGTTTATGCTCTTGTAAAAAAGCAGTTACAAAATTTACGGCATCCTTGTTCATACGAAGCTGATCCGGATTCAGCACACCGCCCGGTAATACCAGCGCATCATACGACTGCGCATTTACTTCGTTCACGGTTTTATTTACTTCGTATTCTTTGCCCCAGTCTTTTTCAGCCCATGCTTTGATCTTGCCTTTTTGTAATGAGACAACATCCACATGCGCACCGGCATCTTTCAAAGCTTTGATTGGTTCGGTAAATTCAGATTCCTCAAAACCATTTGTTGCGAGCACAGCAACTCTCTTATCTCCCAATTTTGTCGCCATAATTTTTTTGGTTTTAGTGAAGCTGTGCGTGGAAGAAAAAACTATACCGACTGGAGAGTTGCTGGCTTCTGGCTGCTAGTTGCTGGTTTGATTTTCACAGTGAAACGTTTTCTTCGTAGCAATAATGTTAACGCTTTGTAGAGTTGCTGGCCTCTGGCTGCTGGTTTGATTTTCGTAGCGAAATGATTTCTACTCTCGTGCAATGTATAGCGTTGCAGCACCTTGTATTTTTCCTGTAACCAGCAGCTTGCAGCCAGCAACCTTTTCCAGCGCCTTTCTCGCAGCTCAAAGCTCACAGCTCGCAGCTTGCAGAACTACGCTGTCCCATGCAGGGGAATTAAGTGGACAGGCATTTCTACATCTGGCGTTTGCAACTGTGGCGGTGACGCAGAAATATAGCGTTGGCGGGTTGGCACGAAAATTTACAGTATACTACGCTACAACCCTCGCTATTTATGCATACACTTTGGACAGGAACTCTGGAATTTGGCTTGGTTAATATTCCTTTTAAAATTGGTTCCGCGAGTTTCAGTCCGGGTGCTGATTCTCCCGCACTGGCCAAAGGAAATATAATTCGTATTGAAGATTTTCTGCTAAAAGATGAAGTGCATCTCCCTTCGCCTTCATCAGATACTACGTTTCAAATACAACCGGAAGATACCGGCCTCCACGCTTTTGATATCTTTCGTCACGGTCTTATTCGCAATAATAAAGTTGCTTTCGGAACTTTCAATGCACTGGATAATAATCGTGTTTGCTGGTTGCATGCAACCGATACTACGGTTTGGTTTCACCTCGGTGATGAAGTGCGTGACGCTGAACAACTGAACCGGTATATCAATTTCAGAAAGAGAATCAAACAAAAACAACTTCCTAAAAGGACTTTCAATTCTACGGTGAGACAATTACTCGCAGGGCAGATCAGGCTCTTCTAGATATACTTTTAGATTCCATAACAAACAATCCATTATCCCCCCTCTCAGGAGCAGGACGCAAGTCCTCTCCGAGAGGGTATATTTTTTCATGCTGGCACATTATTTATAACACTTGTGCAAGGGCTATAGAATGTCTTTACGATTACTATAGCTTCAAGACATGTATCATTAAATCGTTTTGAGATGAAAGCAATATGGACAGGCGCTATTGGCTTCGGACTGGTAAATATACCGGTGAAATTATATAGTGCTACACAACAAAGTGACCTCGATCTTGATCTTCTTGACAAGAAGGATCACGCCAATATAAAATTCCAGCGCGTTAATAAAGAGACCGGTAAAGAAGTTACGTGGTCAAATATAGTAAAGGGCTATAAATACAAAGGCGAATATGTTATCCTTGATGAAAAAGACTTCGAGCGGGCAAGTCCGAAGAAAAGCAAGATGATTGAGATCACGGATTTTGTTCAGGAGGATGAGATTGACCCGGTATATTATGAGACTCCCTATTACCTGGAGCCGGAGCGCTCAGGCGCACGCGCCTATAGTTTGTTACATGATGCCCTGGTGAAGAGTGAGAAGGCTGCTGTTGGAAGTTTTGTTTTGCGGAGTAAAGAACACTTGTGCGTATTGCGTGCCAGCGAAAAAGTTATCGTACTCAACCGGATACGTTTTGCTGAAGAGATCCGCGATACTTCCGAATTGAAATTACCTTCTACCAAACCAAAAGCAGCCGAGTTGAAGATGGCGCTTTCGCTGATCGATCAGTTAACCGGTCCTTTTAAAATTGACAAGTTCAAAGATACCTATACCGATGAGCTGCGTAAATTGATCAAGGCAAAGGCAACCGGTAAGAAAGCCGATTATCCAAAACTGAAAGTATCGCATCGTAAATCAACAGACCTGATGTCGCAGCTCAAGGCGAGTCTTAAACGTGCATCATAATGAGTTTACAGGTATATACCCGCAAGCGTAATTTTGCCAATACACCGGAGCCTTCGGGTAAAGCAAAAAATAAATCGAAGGCTCTTACCTTCGTGGTGCAGCGACATGATGCTTCGCGACTTCATTATGATTTTCGATTGCAGGTCAACGGTGTATTGAAGAGTTGGGCTGTACCGAAAGGTCCGTCCCTGAATCCCGCAGACAAACGACTTGCTGTGATGGTAGAAGATCATCCTTTGGCATACGGAAAATTCGAAGGAGAAATTCCTGAAGGTAACTATGGTGCCGGCATGGTTGAGATATGGGATCATGGTACATATGAACCGGAAGATCAAAGTGCATCTGACCTTGATAAAACCATGGAGCAAGAACTGGAGAATGGTTCGTTGAAATTTGTACTCTATGGCGAAAAGCTGAAGGGTTCTTTTGCGCTCGTAAAGATGAAGAATGGTGATGGCAAGAACTGGCTGCTTATAAAACATCGCGATGAGTATGCCACGGATGAATATGATATTGAACAGGAGCGGAAAGCAAAGCGTAAATCTGAAAATACAAAAGACACAAATTCTTCCTCTGATATACCGGTGGCACGTTCAGTACGATCATCCAAAGAAAAAATAGCGGACTATATCAAGCCGACTATGGCCTATACGCGTGAACATCCTTTCAATGATGACGAATGGATCTTTGAAATCAAATGGGATGGTTATCGCGCCATAGCAGAAGTGAGCAAGAAAAATATAAAATTCTATTCACGAAACGGTTTGTCATTTGAAAGACTATATCCCGTTATAGCGGAAGAGTTGAAGAAAATTAAAGAGGATGTTGTGCTCGATGGCGAGGTTGTAGTACTTGATAAGAATGATCGTCCGAGTTTTCAAAAGCTGCAGCACTATAGCGAGAATCGTTCATTGCCGTTGGTATATTATGTGTTCGATTGCCTGCAGTATAAAGGAAAAGATATAACAGACCTGCCGCTGCTGGAACGGAAAAGGATTGCCGCACAGGTGCTTCCTGAAAGTAATGTGTTAAAATATTCTGATCACGTTGCTTCAGATGGAAAAGCTTTCTTTGAAAATGCTGTTAAGCTTGGTCTCGAAGGAATTATTGCCAAGCGTGCTGAGAGTAAATATGCTGTGGGGAGGAGAACGTACGACTGGCTTAAAATAAAAAATCACAACACACAGGAAGCCGTTATTGCAGGCTATACGGAGCCACGCGGCAGCAGACGATATTTTGGCGCGTTGGTGCTGGGCATGTATAAGAAAGGCAAGTTGAAATATATAGGACACACCGGTACCGGCTTTACGGATAAAGTTCTGAAGGATGTGTACAATACATTACAACCTGATGTACGCAAGACGTCTCCATTTGAGAAGAAGGTGCCGATCAATGCACCGGTAACGTGGGTAGACCCTGTGCATGTATGCGCGATCAAATATACCGAAGTAACAGAAGAAGGAATCTTACGCCACCCGGTATTCATGGGACTGCGTATCGATAAGAAAGCAAAAGAAGTAGATCACCTGGATGTTGAAGTCCCATCAGAGACCAAGATGAAAACAACCACGAAAAAAACGACAGCAAAGAAATCAGCTGCTAAGAAAGTTGCCAAACGCAAAGCAGCGGATAAACCGGAAGCGGGTGGTAACGTGGTAAAGGTCCAGGGACACGAGCTTAAGTTTACACACCTCGATAAAATATACTGGCCCGATGAAGGTATCACGAAAGGGGAGGTGATTGAATACTATAACAGTGTTCATAAATATATTCTTCCTTACCTGAAGGATCGGCCTCAGTCGCTCAAGCGAAATCCTAACGGTATAACTGATAAAGGTTTCTTTCACAAAGATGCTGGTGATGCAGCCCCTGATTGGGTAGATAGTATAGAGCTATATTCTGAGAGTGCCGACAAGGAAATTGACTATATCCTCTGTAACAACAAAGCAACGCTGCTATACCTGAATAACCTCGGATGTATTGAGATCAATCCATGGAGTTCGCGGGTAAAGAGTCTTGATAATCCGGACTATCTCATTATGGATATTGATCCTTCCGAGAAGAATACATTTGAGGAAGTAATTGATACGGCACGGGTTATTAAAGAGGTATTGGATAAAGCTGGTGCTGCCTCATTTTGTAAAACTTCCGGAGCATCGGGTTTGCATGTATATGTACCGCTGGGAGCAAAGTATGATTATGAACAGGCGCGTTCATTTGCTGAGATCATTGCTTCGCTCACGCTTGAACAATTACCCGAGACTACAACCATGGAGCGCTCACTCAACAAGCGCAAAGGGAAAATATACCTCGACTACCTGCAGAACAAACGCGGACAGACATTGGCTTCCGTATATAGTTTACGCCCGGTACCCGGTGCCACTATATCAACCCCGCTTGATTGGAAAGAAGTAAAACACGGACTTACACCGGCACAGTTTACGATGAAAACACTTTCGAAACGTCTGGCGAAGAAAGGCGACCTTTTCAAAGGTATACTTCAGAAAGGAATCGATATGGCGAAGTGCCTGAAGAAACTTGAGGTTTAACGTGTTTGGGTGTTTACGTGTGTTGCGTGTTTAGGTTAACAATTGAATGGTGGCCCAGACGCCTGCACCGAAGAAGATGTGTCCGATGAGAATGGATACTATATAATCTTTTAGCGGTACAGCCGGTGGATTGGGGTGGATGGCGAAAAAGATGCGCCAGACTATAATACCTACAATGCCACTGATAAAGCCATAGATAGCGCACGTTATTAAATCAGGTTTGCCAATTCCGTTGGTCCATAGCCAATAGTATATAAGCGAGAATACAATGCCGACAAAGTAGTGGCCGAGGATGCCCACAACTATAGCCGAACTATGCTCGGACGTTTCTTTGTTTGCAGTGGTTTGAAAGGTAAGCATGGTGCCGAGTATCTTTACTACCTTCAATCGTTTTTGAGTGATATAGGACAGCAGGTATATAAATGCAGTCATCACGGCTGTACCACCTATACCGGCTGCTATAGCGGTTAATATATTCATGTTCGCTTCCATTATACATATAGTTTTTGGCAGACATCACAATAGAATGTCCTCCGGTTTGTCTTTCCCAGGTATTCTTTCTTCAGTGGTATATGATCTCTCGGGCAGGTACGCTTGGTATGTGCCAGCCAGTGCTTCTTCAGTTCAAATTTCTTTTTCCATTCGAGAAAGTCGAAACTGTAGTTTACGGCTTCTGCAACCAGTTGCTTCTTCTTAGCAGGTGGCAACTTGCCAATATAGCTTAGCGGATGTACACCAATACGGAACAGCACTTCATTTTTGATGATGTTGCCCGAGCCGGCAAATATGTGTTGATCAAGAAGAGCATCGCACGCCAGCATCTTTGGATTGGCCTTCAGCTTTTTCATCGCCTGGTCAGCATCCCAATGTTCATTCATTACATCCGCTGTCCAATCGTATACTTCATCGAGGGGTTGCTCGATAAGTTCAAGTGCACAAGCGTAAAAGTTCAGTTCGCCTTTGGAAAATTGAAGATGCAAACGGGGTGTAGCATCTTTCTGTTCGTTGATCCGATACGTACCGAAAAGTAAAAAATGTATTCGAACGGTAAACTTCGGAAAGCATATCAAAAAGTGTTTGCCCCAGCTTTTGAAGTCAGTGATCTTTTTTCCTTTCAGTTTCGAGATATCAAACTTCTTTGTGCTGCCGCTGACTTCAGTAACTTTCTTTCCTTTAAATGCCTGAACGGCTTCTTTCAGAATAACGATGGATGGTCCTTCCGGCATTGTCGAATATATATAAGCGGTATACCCGTAATGAGTATACCGCATAGGGATTACATTGCTTTACTTTTCTTTTTCAGAGAGCGTGCGCAGTTCAACAGGTTCCAGGTCGCGGGAAGCTGGTCCGGTAAATACTTTACCATCCGGTGAATAGCGCGCACCGTGACATGGACAGTCCCACGTTTGCTCAGCGAGGTTCCACGCTACGCTACATTTCATGTGTGTACAAGCCGGAGACACTGCGTGCAACGTACCATCGCTGTCTTTGGACACTGCTATTACTTCTCCGTTAAACTTCACAACTTTACCTTCACCATGTGAAAGTTCAGCCATGCTTTCCAATTCTTCCGTAGCAAACCACTTGCCTATAAATTGTTTCGCAACATCCGCGTTGTGTTCGATGAAATCGGCAAAGCCTGCAATTGGTTTGATGCGCGTAGGCGAGAAGAGGTCGCCATATATACTTTCATTCTTCGTAATGAGCTCACTTAATACGATCGCTGCTACACTGCTATAGGTCATGCCGTTTCCGCCGAAACCAGTTGCGACATATACATTGTGCGAATGTCCTGGCAGGTGACCGATGTAGGGTAGCCCATCCGTTGATTCAAAATATTGCGATGACCACTGGTAGCTCACTTCACTAACATCAAAGTACCTTCTCACGTGGCTCTCCAGCTGACGGAAGCATTTTTCTGTATTTGGTTCATGACCAGTCTTATGATCTTCTCCTCCGGCAATCAGGTAGCGCTCTCCGTCCACCACCTGTGTACGATAGTAGTGGTATGGATCATACATATCGTAAATAAGTCCTTCGGGATAATCACCGCTTTTCAATTTTACCGCCATAGCATAACTTCTCCACGGAGAGCAGCGAAGGTGAAGTAAATTTATAGTCGGTGGTATATGTGTGGCATATATCAACTTCAGTGCTTTGAATGATGCAGACTCGGAGTCTATCTGTATCATGTCATCATCCTCATTCGCATGCGTTA
>CAMLLI010000053.1 GCA_946480685.1 uncultured Flammeovirgaceae bacterium
GTCCGGATTTCTTGTCACGGAGATGAGGCATTACATTTCTGATCACATTCAATACGCCAAACACGTTGGCATCAAAGTTCTCGCGCGACTCCTTATCGGTAAGTTCTTCAATTGTTCCCAACTGACCGTAGCCGGCATTGTTCACCACTACATCTATACTTCCAAAAGTCTGCAGTGTTTTGGCAACGGCGATGCGTATACTTGTCTCATTTACTACATCGGCTTCCAACGGTAAGAAATTCACAGAGGAACCAACATCTCTTCTCAGCGTGTCTGCTGTTCGTGAAGTTGCTGCTACACGGTAGCCTTCTTTTAAAAGTCTTTTTACAAGTGTAAGACCGAGACCTTTTGATGCTCCGGTTACAAACCATACTTTTTTAGTGTCCATTGTTGTTAAAGTTTTTGTTGTTGTTGAATTAATTACATTACAAAGGTGGGGGTTCGAAGGACGGTGCATGTAGCTAAATCAATGATCGTTGTAGCCGAAACAATGATCGGGGTTAGAATGGTTTTCGATAACTCCGTTCGCTGGTCTATCCGCTCTATATATGTATGGCCTGCCGCTCCTATTTGCGCCGTTGGGTTGACCACATCTACTTACAGGTATATAAATCAGCCATCCGGCACATTCAATACATACCCGGGAAAAATATCCAAGCATCGTAGCTTTTTATCCATTCTATATCGGGTTGGTGTATAGCACCTTTGTATCATCAAAAACAATCTAACAAAACAAAGAATTATTAACGTAAATCACCTTAACCCAAAAAAAGATGAAAACAACAATTTTAACAATCGCATTCCTGGCAACCATGCTCTTCTCCGGATATACATTCGCTCAAGGGAAGAGAGTACAAGCATCTGCCGGAAGAGAAGAATACATTGAAGTAGAGAAAAACGTGCGATTGCATGTGGTCGATCTCGGTGAAGGGCAGCCCATTGTGTTGATCCACGGCTGGCCGCTTAACAACGCCATGTACGAGTATCAATACCAGTACCTGGTGCAGCGGGGTTTCAGAGTAATTGGTATTTCGCTTCGTGGCTTTGGTAAATCAGATAAACCCTACGGCCGATACGACTTCGATGTATCATCTGATGATATCAAAGCTGTGTTGGAGAAATTGAAAATCGAAAACGCAGTGTTGGGAGGTTTCTCCATGGGCGGTGCCGTTGTTCTTCACTATGTAACGAAGTATAACAGTGCACACATCAGCAAACTTGCGTTGTTCGCAGCAGCAGCTCCATCATGGGTACAGCGTCCGGGCTTTCCCTATGGATTGAAGGAACAAGATGCGCAGGCATTTATTCAACTGACAGCAACCGACAGACCGCAGGTGCTCGACAATTTTGGAAAATCTATGGCTGCTACTGAAAACGGAATCTCCGAAGGTATGTCAAGCTGGTTGAGAAGCATCAACATGGAAGCATCACCGTATGCAGCTACCGAATCAATACGATCGCTGGCCAAACTGGACTTACGACGTGAGCTGGCAAAAATAAAAATTCCGGTAGCGATCTTCCACGGTGTAAAAGACAAGCTGTGTGACTTTGCTTTCGCTGAACAACTTCACAAGGGAATAAAAAACTCCTATATCGTAAAATTTGAAAACAGTGGTCATGCACTCTTCATTGAGGAAATGCAAAAGTTTAACACCGAGTTAGAGAAGTTTGCAACTCAATAATATATACCTTGCCGATGCAGAGCTCACCGGAAGCTCTGCATCTGTTTTTATAAAGAGAAGCCTTCAGCTATAGCAATAATAGTTATATCTTTCCCGCACATACCCATTTCTTCAAGACATGAACAAATCAAATCTATTCGAAAGTACTTTTAAGAGGTTAGGCATGGTGCAGGTAAGTGAGTCCAATGTGGATGAAGTAAACAGCAACCTGTACAAGTCTTATATCAAGGTATTGTATCTGCCGAAAGGCTATAAATTAACAGTAGATTTTAGTGTATACGTTACACGGCAGCCTTCGCTGTTTTTTGTTGCTCCTAACCAGGTTCTTAAAATTGACGCGTGCGGTTCTGAGAAGGGCTTTCTTATTTTTTATAACCGTGATTTCTATTGCATTCAGATTCACGATCATGAAGTAGCATGTGATGGCCTGCTGTTTAACAATATCAATAATATACCACTGGTAACGGTTCACAAAGAAGACAGCGCTTTCTTCAACTATTTATTCAAACAAATAGAAGAAGAGTTCGAACTGCGCGATACTTCACTCGAAGAGATGATCCGTACATACCTGAAGCAATTACTTATTAAAGCTACACGGCTGTGGAAGAAACAACACCTGGAAGAACTAATCGTAGAACAAAACCACGACCTGGAGTTCTTCAGAAAATTTACGCTGCTGGTTGATGTGCACTATAAAGAAAAGCATACCGTTGCTGACTATGCAGACGTCTTGTCGATGGCCGCAAAAACTGTGACCCATAAATTCAAGCGTATGAATTTACCGCAGCCCAACGAGATCATTAAAAACCGGATTATACTTGAAGCAAAAAGACTGCTTGTGCATACTTCCCTGACGGCAAAAGAAATTGCACATGAACTGGGCTATGAAGATCCAGCCTACTTTAGTCGACAGTTTCAGATAAAGACCGGTGAGTCGCCTTCGGGTTTCAGAACAAAATATCTTGAAACGAGCAAGGCATAGGTATATAGCTGCATAATTTTAAATTAACATTTTAGTAAGGTTGGTTTAGCAAAAAAATGATTTTCAGGTTTTCGGTGCCGGTTTGATTTTTACTAACTTACCTGAATAACCTCCACCCTATGTCACAATCCAAAAGCCAAACACCGCTTGAGAAAACTTCCGAGATGCTTGACGAAGATCGTTATTGGTCCATCATCCAACAGGCACAAGACAATACCGAAGACCTGGACGAAATGGAAGATTACCTGATCGAAGAAGTTGAAAAGCTCACTCCCCAAGAAATGGTAGGCTTCTATCTTCGAACACATTACTTATTATATAAAGCATATACTTCTGAATTGTGGTGTGCAGGGTATATCATCAATGGCGGCTGCTCTGACGATGGCTTTGAATACTTCAGAATCTGGTTAATATCCGCAGGCAAAGATATATACTATAACGCGTTGGCAAACCCTGACTCCCTGGCCGATGTTGTGGAAACCGGTAACGACTATGAGTTTGAAGGCATTACCTATGTGCCCATAACAGCGCTTGCCAATAAGACAGGCCTGGACCTCTACGACTATATTGACGATGACAACTTCAAGTATCGCGAGGCCGATCTGGATCTAGAATTAACCTGGGAAGAAGACGAACCTGAAAGTCAGAAGAAAATCTGTCCTAAATTATATGCCATGTTCGTAGAAGAATAATACATGGCAACGAAATTGTCTCATGGCAGGACGTTGTGGTAAAATATACCTATACGTCCTGCCGTAGACTCAATGAAAAAATGTTTTAAATGCCTCCGCGCTAACGTCAACGCCATTTCCCTTGCTTGTTGACTGCGGCAATAACCGAAGACACTTCTGTATAGCAGCACGTTCATGATGCTGCGGTATACATTCAAACAGCGGATCTTTATCGATAGCACTTGCATCTGCTGGACGGTCTTTAAACGATCCGTAAAAAGTATTTCCTGAAAATATTGTGGCTATATCCTGACCGAAGGAGAATTGAGACGAATCAAGCGAGTAAAAAATGTTATTGCGAAAAACAGTATTCTCCGGCCACGGTCCGCCCCAGTTTTCCATCTTTACCAGCGTGCGATCTATACCGGCAGATGTCTTCGGTTTTACAATAATAATGTTATTATAGATCTGTGTATTGATGCACGGACCGGTGATATGAAATACAGGGGAGAATATACCGGCACGCTCGGTCGGATAAGGACGCAAGCCATCGTTGATACTGATATTATACCGCACGATCGTTCCCGTGGTGCCTATATTGGAACGCTTCCCTATACTGCTTCCATCATTGCAGATCAGTAAGAAGCCGCCATAATTATCATGGCTATAATTATACTGTATAATGGTATTCTGACAATTCCAATCCGAATCAAAACCCTGGCCATCCCATTTTGCTTTATGACCTGACACTTCATTATATTGAATGGTTGTGTTGTCGCAGCTCCACGGCCATATACCGGCAGCTGCCTCCTCGTGTGAAAGAATATCCGGAGAGTCGCGCATGATGTTATGCTCGATCAACGCACCGTCACATCCGATCGGCACAATACCGTCTCCGGGAATTTTTTCCAGCAGGTTTCCGCGGATTACAACGCCCAGGCTAGGGTACCAATTCGCGCGATTCGAATAACCGTGTGCTATAATACCATTGCGCTCGCAGCTATACAAGTGACAGTTTTCAATCCGCAGGTCTATAAATCGCGAACGTATAGAGTCTCCGCTGTTATGCCAGAATATAGCGCTGCCTCCGCCTTCATTCTTTACCAGACTTCCGTTCACATCGTGTATCGATAAATTTCGCAGATAGATATGATGGCTCTCTCCAAAGTTTCTGGCGATGACAGCAATTCCCGTTCGTCTCGCCTGACGCTGCGCACCCGTGTTTGTAATTTCGAGATTGGACACTTCCCAATACTCAACATTTTCCAACAGCACTGCTGACGTGGTTGCTCCTCCTCCATCGATTCGCGGCTTGCTTCCTTTTCCATATACATCCACGATAATCGGCATGCCTTCTTTTCCGGAACCACGAAGCACGAGCTGTCCCTGGTAAACCGTGCCCGATTTGATTAGTAATTTATCTCCCGGTTTAAATACGTTATCATTTACGCGCGCAAGCGAAGCCCAGCTGGCAGATGGTTTCAGTCCTGAGTTCTTATCATTACCATGCTTGCTGTCCAGGTAATGTATAGTCTGAGAGAAACCCGTGAGCGACAGAAAGCACAGCACCATCAACAGCACCTGTTTGCGGATAGCCAGAGTATGCATCATAAAAAATTATAGCAGGTTAAATGTAAACACGATGCAAAATTATCGGAAGGCTCATGGCTCAACGGGGTGTATTAAATCAAACATAAGGTTGAATGATGTGCGGATCCCGGATCGTCTTTACGCTGTCTCATTCATACGCCAAAACATGATAAAGCGATGAAATGAGACATTTACCCCTTTAATCAATTACTTTCACCCCCTTCTGCGGTTATCCTGCGGTTAACTTGCTATCTTATCTAAACATGAAACTCATGCAGCGGTTGTCTCTAACGATTCTGACTTTTTCGGTTGTGTCTTGTCTGTCGCCATCGGTTGACAGCGCTCATGTTCCGGAGGGCTATACCTTGCAATGGTCTGATGAATTTGAAGCGACTGCGATAGACACGTCATTCTGGACAGCAGGTTCACTGCGCGACTCACGTCATGGCCACCTGGTTCCGGGCGCCAAAGGCGATCATCTTCTGAACGACCATTACGCTGGGTATATCACGCCTGAAGATTCTTACCTGGAAGATGGCAGTCTTGTTTTGCGTAATCAGAAACGTAATTACTCTGGTGGTAATCCTGACGGCACCTATTCTTACACGAGCGGTTGGGTTATGAGCATGCACAAGATTTATTTCAACAAAGGATACCTCGAGATCAAGGCGCGTTTTCCTTCCGGCGATAAAGTGTGGCCGGCTTTGTGGCTGATCGCGGAAGATTTAACGTGGGGACCGGAGTGGGATATATTTGAATACTTTGGTTATCGCGAAGATGTAGGCTTCGACAACATGGGTGTGCATCTTTACTCCGCAGAAAATCAGTGGCACTCTGCGTGGTTAAAGCAATTCGATAAAACGTTTCGCTGTGATGCGTGGCACATCTATGGGTTTGAGTGGACAGACCAGTCTGCTACCTGGTATATAGATGGTAAGAAAGTTAACGAGTTGTTCGCCTCCCAGACAAAAGGCTGGCCGGACGAAGATATGTACCTGGTGCTGAACAACGGGCAACGATCTGAATCTCCGGACAGCGCTACGGTTTGGCCCAATGCCTTGTATATAGATTATGTAAAACTGTATCAAAAGAATAAGTGATCGCGAACCGGAACGATAGCGTTTGTTGCATGAACAGATTGAAGATGTGTATGATAAGGTATATTTTGTACATCGTAACCAGTATATACCTGTCTGCACCGCTGGTCGCGCAGCCGGTATATCTACACAAGCACTTTGGCATGCACGATGGATTGTCGAATGATGAAGTTACTTCCATTGTTCAGGACAAACAGGATTTCATCTGGATCGGTACACGCGGTGGTCTCAACCGGTATGACGGCCATGAGTTTATTAGTTATCAGAAAGAAGAAGGTGGTCTCTCGAGCAGTGCCATTGAGACACTTTTTGTAGACAGCCGCGGCAAGCTATGGATCGGTACACATAACGGAGTAGATTGCTTTGATCCGGTCACCGAAAGCTTTTCACATTATACGCTGAAGGACAGCAACGCTACCAATGCCGGAGAGAATCGCATTGTCCAATTGTTTGAAGATAGTAAAGGTGTTATCTGGGCGGGCGACTACAGTCGTGGTCTCTATCGAAAAACAAGCGACAGTACATTTGAGAATCACATCAGTCAGCTGGCGGTTCGAAAAGTAATTGAAGACGATAAAGGTTTATTCTGGATCGCTGCTGAATACAAAGGGCTCGTACTCTATAACCCGGTAAGTCAAACCAGCACCACTATTCTTGATGTTTCCACCGGTGTTACCACCATTGAAAAAAGTATAGCAACCGACAAAATATTCCTGGGCACCTGGCGTGAAGGGCTCTTTGAAGTCGATATATCGGAAGGTTATTTCAAAAGTCCGAAGATCACGCAACACAAGCTGAACACGAGCATTCATTCCACCAAGCTCAACGATGTATATACCTTGCATGCCATGCAAAATGACGAGTTGTGGATTGGCACATGGGATGGCGGCCTTCGCATCTGGGATGGACAAAAAGATATACTTCGGTTCGCGCGCAACATAAACCGGCAGGGTCTCAGCAACAACATCGTGCTCTCCATTTTTAAAGATCGCTCCGGGCTGGTATGGGTCGGTACGGATGGCGGTGGCATAAATATATTCAAGTCCAATACCAGTGGTTTTCAAAATATAGGGGCCGATCCCCACGCAGAAAAAAGTCTGAGCAACCAGATGGTAGATGCTATAGCCATGGATAAGCAAGGCAGTGTGATGGTAGGCACACGCGGTGCAGGTCTGAACATTATTCGCGATGGAAATGTGTGGGCACTTAATCGCCCCGGTTTCCTGGATGCTTTTTACAACGGGAAGAATAACATTGCTGCATTGCTATACGATGGCTTCGGCAACTGGTGGATTGGTGATCTTGACTTTGGACTCTATAGATTACGCTGTGATAACGATTTTAAAAACTGTCAATACGAAACGCTGCGTCCGGGAGAAGGACAACATCACATTGGTGGTATAAAGATTACAGCACTGGCAGAAGATAAGCAACATCGCATCTGGGTGGGTACACAACGCAATGGTATCAGTTGCATTTCGCTTCATGCGCAGGGTGAGATCCAATCCATTCGTCACGACAACCTGGATATATATGGCGAACAGGGTCAGCGTATAACCACCATCATCGCGGGCAAGAAACCGGAACGACTATGGATCGGCACCTATAACGGACTGTTAAATTACGCCACCGATGGTATATATGGACGCTATCACCGAAAGTCGAAACCTTTGCTGGAGAATGAAATCATTCGCGCGGTATACGAAGATGCCACGGGAACGGTGTGGGCCGGAACCTACAATGGTCTGTGGCAAATCCGAATGAATGAAGACGGAGTTGCCGAACAAAAAAAGTGGACGGTAAATGACGGACTTTCTTCCAACTATATCCAGGGTATCACAGGAGTACATAACGATCGGCATTTGTGGATCTCGACCAGCAACGGTCTTAATATGCTCGACCTGGAGTCGGGGACAGTGAAAGTATATACCGAGTATGACGGAATGATTGGCGACAGTTTCCTGTTAAACTCCGTCTTTAACGATAAGCATGGACATCTATACTTTGGCTCAACCAACGGACTGACATGGTTCAATGTGGACAGTCTTCGTGCCGACCAAAGCACCGTGCCGCCTCGCTTCACAGGACTGATCCTGAATGATGATATCAATGTTCGTGTAGGACAGGAATACTTCGGCAAAATTATTCTGCCGGAAGCGATGGAATATGCATCGGAGATTGTACTCGATCATCACGTCAAAAAATTCACGCTCACATTCTCCGCTCCTGACTATTTCTCACCGAACCGCGCAAGGTATTCCTATCAACTTAAAGGCTATGACGAGCGCTGGATCGAACATGCATCACACACCGCTTCGTTTACCAACCTCGATGCCGGTACCTATATATTTCGGTTGCGCGTAAATTCCAACAGCGATCGTGAGACTTCCGCTATACAGGAAATAAAAATTACCATCCTTCCTCCCCCGTGGGCAACGGCATGGGCTTATGCAGGGTATATAATTTTCTTCGCGTTGGTTGCAGTATGGTTATTCCGACTGATCAGTGTACAAACGAATCTTCGCAACAAGCTGAAGATGGAACAAGTACTGCGCGAGAAGGAAAGTGAACTCAACCAACTCAAGCTTCGCTTCTTCACCAATATATCGCACGAGCTGCGCACACCGTTAACATTGATCGCTGCACCGCTGGAGGAGATGCTTCTGTCTCAAACTTTGCCGGAGCCCTACCGGGAGAAAGCGCGACTGATGAAACGCAATGTAAAGAGTCTGCTTCGGTTGTCAGATCAGCTCATCACCTTCCGCAAAGTGGAAACACAAAACATGGATCTGCTGCTGGCACCGGTCGATGTGGTTGCCTTCTGTCGTGAAATATATAGTTTGTTCAAGCTCAGCAGCGGTGACGATAAGTATATATTTGAATTTTATAGCGACCGCGAACAATGCATGGCCTATATCGACCAGGAGAAGCTCGAGATGATTCTTCTGAACCTTATTTCGAATGCAGTTAAGTTCAGCCCTAAAGGTGGCGTCATTTCCATTCGTGTATCAGTACAGGACGAGTATATAATTCTTCTCGTGGAAGATCATGGCATTGGTATGTCGGAAGAAAATGTATCACGCATCTTCGAACGCTTCTATCAGTTGGGAGACAGTCGCACCAACACCGGTGTCGGTATAGGGCTCGCGCTTGTTGAAAGCCTGGTAAATCTGCATCACGGGCAAATTCGTGTTGAGAGTAAGAAAGGCAGTGGCAGTAAATTTTTCGTAAGTCTGCCGCTCGGACGTTGGTTTGAAAAACTCGACTATGCACATCTGCAGGAAGGTGAACAGGCCACGTTACGAAGTGATTACTGGAAAGAACAGATCCACGATCTCTTTATGGAGCAACAGGCCAGTAGACAATCCATGCTGGAGTCTACCACACAGATATTGATTGTAGATGACAACAAAGAGATGGCGGATTACCTCGGTGTATTGTTTGCCGGAACTTACCGCTGCAAGATTGCCTATGACGGAGAAGATGCACTGCAGATCCTGAACAATGAAATTATAGAGCTCGTTATTCTTGATGTTATGATGCCGGGTATAAGTGGCGTAGAACTTTGCCAGAAGATCAAGAGCAACCGCTCTACTTCGCATGTACCGGTCATCATGTTGTCAGCGAAGACGGCTATCGAAGATCAGCTCAGCGGTTTGCACACCGGGGCTGATGACTATATTGAAAAACCGTTTAACCCCGATCTGCTGAAAGCCCGCGTACGAACACGCCTCGAGAAAGTAAAGGAATTGAAAGAATACTATCAGCGCGAATTCCTGTTGCAACCCAAAGAACAATCCGTTGCCAACGATGATGAAAAATTTATACTGGACTTAAAGGCTATCGTTGAAAAGTATATAACCGATACCGACAAGATCAAACTGGCTGTACAGGAAGAGATGGCGATGAGCAAAGCAACACTGTATCGCAAACTCAAATCCATTACCGACTATTCTCTTTCCGAGTTCATCAAAGTTATCCGCATTAAAAAGGCAGCGCAATTGCTGACCAACTCGCAACTGAGCATCTCCGAAATTGCCTATGATGTAGGGTTCAACGATCTCAAATATTTCCGGGTATGCTTTGAGAGCGTCTATCATACAACGCCTTCCGAATATCGCAAAGCAAACAAGGCCAACTCGAACATAACGGTGTGACTACACGCAACTCGCGTGCGATTTTGTTGCATAGACGATTGCCGTTTTTTCAGTGCAAAACTGAAAGGATCGACACCATAATTGAAACAATACACCCCTTCTCCGCTACCGTTATCGCCAACCTTTGCGGGGTATATTTTACAAACTTAAACCCATTAACATTTATGAGACGTCTCTTCACCGTTGCAACGCTTGCCGTGGTGGGCATGCTGACAAGTTCTTGTTCTGAAGAACCCGTAAACACCTCCGATGACAGCAAGAAAGTCGGGGCATGGGAAACTGTCCTGGACAACTCGTTCACGGATTACACAACGTTTGAGTCCAAGTGGAATTATCTTTACCCGTGGGGTTCAGACCACAATGGCAGCGCGCGGATGTATGGAAGTACATCTGATCACAATCACATCTACATCACTTCCGGAGGTGTGCTCAACATCAAGGCAACACGCATCACCTGGAATGAAGGCAACAGTCCGCACTCACCGTACTTGCCCATCCGCTATCACTCGGGAGCCGTGCATGCCAAACATCAGATCCTGATCAATGATCAGTTCCCCGACTACGAAGTGAAAGGTGAATTCCAGGTACCAACCGCGAGCGGTACATGGCCTGCATTCTGGCTCACCGGTGTAAACTCATGGCCGCCAGAGTCAGACATCATGGAGTTCAAAGGGAACAGCGTGAACTGGCAAAACACAATGGATGGTCCGGATTGGACAAATGTACACACGCAGTCAACGCAGACTACCGTGAGTAACGCAGGTAACTGGCACACCTATCGCGCGTGGATCACCAAGGTAAATGCCACCGATGTAGACATTCACTACTACATCGATGGTGTATGGAAAGCTGTGCATCGCGCACCGAATTTTGTTAACAGCCCCATGTGGTTGATTGTTAACCTTCAGATGGAAGGATCAAGCGGAAGCTCCGGTCCTACTACCGATACGTTCCTCAAGGCACGCAATATATATGTAGGGCGAACCAAAGCTTTCTGATTCACAATGGGTCAACAAAAAGAACAGTCATCTTTACCGGGTGACTGTTCTCGTCATATATACTATACACTTATACTTTGAAGTACACAATCCTCATCTGTTTATTTCTGTGCGCAGCGGCCTGCGCGTCCGATGATGTTGCGCCCGATATAAAGCAGGCCATGCTCAACCG
>CAMLLI010000054.1 GCA_946480685.1 uncultured Flammeovirgaceae bacterium
GTTAACGGCTGGCAGTGGTTTGCCGGTTTCTTCCTGATGCACTATGTAGCAGGTTTTATACTTGCCGTAATTTTTCAGCCGGCTCACGTAAACGAAGAAGCTGAATATCCGCTGCCGAACGAGGAAGGCAGACTGGAAAACAACTGGGCTATACACCAGTTATATACCACAACAAACTTTGCACAGGGTAACAAAATTCTTTCATGGTATGTTGGCGGATTGAACTACCAGGTAGAACATCACCTGTTCCCGAATATATGCCATGTGCACTATCGCAGCATTTCTAAAATTGTAAAGCAGACTGCAGAAGAATTTGGACTTCCCTATAAAGCTGAGCCTACATTTATAGGTGCATTGGCAAGTCACGGAAGATTGCTGAAAGAACTGGGAAGAAAACCAGAACAGGTAACAGAACTCGCTCCGGCACTATAAAAACCGGAGCCCTACTTTTGCTCCCCACCACCACTTACTGTTTATATCATCACTACTGGTGCTCTCTGAAAAGAAGTGTGGCTTGTAGTTGGTAAATATATCAGGGTAATTCTGATACGATGTGTCGGTTATATAGAGATTCAGCGTTACACCTGCTGTAACCGACATCTTTCGTGCAAACTGGTAGTCAACACCCATATATAGTTTGTTGATCATGTGGATAGCATCAGTCCAACTGCCTTTTACTACCTGGTTAGCAGTAAGGTCTACGTTCAGATATAGTGTGTTGGAAAGTCTTGGAGCAGTTCCCAATCCATAGCCAAACGTCCATATAGTTTCGGAGTCGTTAAATGTTTCAGGCTTGGCACCAGCAGTAAATATGTTATAAAACTTCCGTACGCCTGTACGAAACGCGATGTTGGTATAGAAAATCTCGTCAGCAGAAATTTCAATTTTATGATAACCCCCTCTGCTCGCAAAAGTCAGGAAGCCAATCGGTACGCCCTTTATACTATCAGAGATATTCAGAAAACCGAGTTGAAGTCCGTTTACTTTGGTAGCGTAGTTAATCACACCGACTTGTGTACCGGTAACTTTTCCGCCTGCTAAATTGAGCAGTCCGGAAACCTGGGCGCCCTGCACATCGTGTGCTGCAAAATTTACCAGGCCGCCTACTTGGGCACCGTTGTTCATGGAACCTGCTGTAAAATTAAGTAAGCCAGCCACCTGTGTAGTGCTGGCATCGTGCGTTGAAAAATTAAAAAGTCCGGCTACGCTCGGACCTTCCTGTTTCCCCATGGTAGCGTTACCGAGTCCACCGACTCGTGCGCCCTTCGAGTCTCGCAGACCAAAGTTCAGCAAGCCTGCTAACGCAATGGTGTTGGTAGTGTCAACATTGAAGTTCAGCAGACCGGCAATTTGTACACCGGTAGTCTTTCCTAAGTTACCATTAACAAGACCGGCAATCTGTACTGCGTTTGTTTCACCGGTTACTCCGTTGGCAAGTCCTGCAATTTGTACTCCACGTACATCTCCTCCCACTGCATTAAAGTATCCGCCGATCTCAAGTTTCTCCGTTCCCTTCGAGTAACCACCAAACAAGTTCAGCGAGTAATCGTTGATGATATTACCACTCAGCTTATGATTGGTACCAATGAAGGGAATCACTGAAAACTGAAAATGACGATGCAGTGTATCGTCAATGTTTATCATGTTTATAGCTTGTATGGTGGCGCTCTTTGTGGTGAGCCAGAATCGTTTCAGTTTCTTCCCGACACTATCGGCCAGTACATTGAACTTCTCTTTATCAATTTTTATCGGCACGTTCAGCAAACCTTTTCCATCGCCTGTTGCTGTTACCACCGTATCCGCATAATTCAGTTTTTTTACAACGAGACTTACTTCTTCATTTGATGGCTTGGGTATTTCAATCTGAAAAAATCCGTAAGCATCGGTAACGGCCGATGATAATGAGACCGGATCATATATACTTACATTCTTTAAACGCTCACCCGTTGCTTCATCAATAATATACCCGCTTACTTTCTTGGTATCCTTGGAGTTATTTTCGGCTTTGGTGAGTATAATATGTTTTCTGCGCTCTTTATACTGAATGTTTCCTTTGAAGATATAGTCCAATACTTCGCGAACCGTCTTGTTCGTAGCTTCGTAAGAGATCAGGCGTTTGCCATCCAGTATATCAGAATTATAGGAGAATGTAAAGCCGGCAAGTTCGCCAATCTTTTTCAACGCAGAGGCTACTGTTTCCTGTTCGAAGTTTACGCTCACAACGCGCTCGAGCAACGGTGTCTTCGGATCTTCAACAACTTTGGCAGAGGCAACCTGCCATAGTGCAAGAAAGGCGATCAGTAAAAATATACTATTGGTTTTCACAACCCTGACCCTCCAAAACAATTTCTTTTCCTGTTTCCTTTACAGTAAGATTCAAGGTCTCGGCAATTACCTGTGCAATCTCATGTATATCTTCATTGTTGAATGATACCGTAAGATGGCAACTCTCTAAATTTTTAGAGATAACAATTTTTGTATCGTAAACACCATTCAATGCCTCTACTACTGAAACAAGATCAGCGTTGCTGAAGCTGAAGAATTTTGTTTTATAAGACAATGTGTTGTTCTCAGGTTGTTCAATAGAGAATGTTTTTGTTTTCTTGTCGTAAACACCTCTGCCGCCTGCCTTCAGATTTATACCCGAATCTTTTTCAGTATAGAATTGTACTTCACCTTCTACTACCACTACCTCTACGGTGTTAGACTCCGGATATGCCGTTACATTGAAAGATGTACCTATATCGCGAATAAAAACACCTTCAGCATCTACCAAAAACTTTTTGTCGTCCTGGTGATTGATGTTGAAGTATGCTTCTCCTTTCAGTTTCACAACATGGCTTTTCTTTTTCTTGTCGTATGAATAAGTAAGGTTCGTTTGCTTGTTCAGGAACACACCACTTCCATCCGGAAGTGTATCGCCTTTCGTTTGCTTGTCAGCAATTACCTGTACAGGTTTTGTTTGTGTAGTGCTTATACCGCGGTATACGAAGAATCCTATACCCAGCAGAATTACTATACTGGCCGCCACGCGCAGGTATAAGAAACGCTTCGGTGCATGCAGTGGAATCTCGCGTGCTTCTTTCGGTGTATGAAGTTTGGAGCGAAGTTTACTCCAGGCAGCATCGGTATCAAACTCCTGCCACTCTTTGATCGAAGAAGCTTTTACGAAAATTGTTCTGAACTGATCTATATATTTCCGATTGGCATCGTTTTGCAATTGCCATGACTCAATAAAGGCGTTCTCTTCCGGAGTAGCTTCTCCGGCCAGGTACTTGCCTATCAGTTCGTCAATATCGTTCGTGTTGTATTGCAAGGTCGTTAATTAAGAAATCCGTTCATCAGTACAATCAATAATGGAAGATAGTCCTTAAGCTGCTCGCGCATAATCTTGAGCGCTTTTCCCATTTGGTTCTCTACCGTTTTTACAGAAAGATCAAGTTGCTCTGCGATCTCTGAATATTTCAATTCTTCGAAGCGGCTCAGCTTAAAGATCAACCGGCATTGCTGCGGCAGTTTCTCCATAGCTTCATATATTTTGGTTTCAAGTTCTGAAGCCATTACAGTACGCGTAACAGATTCAACACTCTTCTCTGCTACCGCTAATTCTACAGCCGCATGTTGTTGTTTGATCTTTTCGTGTTTTAACACATTGAGACAAGCATTACGTACCATGGCATAGAGATACGGTTTTACTGCTGTGCGTATCTCCAGGTTCTCACGTTTCTCCCACACCGAAAGAAAGGTTGATTGTACAATCTCTTCGGCCTCGTCACGATTCTGCACGAAGGTGTACGCGTAATTGCAAAGTGGTTGATAGTAGGTTCTGAATAACATTTCAAAAGCAGTTATATCGCCCGTCTTGAGCAACGCTGGTGTTACTTGCTGTTCCGTAAATTCCACTGCTTTTGCGAATTCGTTTAACAGCGAAATTTACGTTTTTAAGGCTTTGAGGTTATGACAATCTGGAAAAGATTTACCCCTATGCCGATAAAAAAATTCTCAGAGCGATTCTCCGATCCAGAAAATGTTATCCGATTCTATGCTGATGAGACCATCCGATGATGCTGTAACGCCTTCACCTTCAGTGATTAGTCCGGTAAAAGTAAATTTTTGGGAAGGATCGTTCGGATGAATCATCAACGATGTACCGGCCGGCACCCATTTTTCAAAAAGATGCGTGTGAAGAGACCATTTACGGTCGTGATCCATTAACACAATTTGTATTTGCTGAAAACTTTTGGCGAGATGCAATCTGTTTTGAACAGAACCTGTCATGATGTTAACGGCCGTATTCTTCGATGCGATTAAAAAATGGAGTGCGTTCTCCAACGGATCTTCACCGGGTTGATATGAAAGTATTTTTACCGGAGCCTGCTCGATCAACTTTTCCTGCAACGCACGCACCGCAGTATCTTCACCCAGCACAACATCAATTTTGATTCCCCAACGTAAAACTTCATCCAGAGCTGTATCGCATACAACTACCAACGGTGCCCACTCCAGCAAAGGCTCTGCAAGTTCAAACGACAATGCCTCGGCAATGAGTAATGCGGGTTCCTGACCTTCTTTTACAAAATGATGCGATGACATCTACGAATAATTTAATTCGATCTAAAAATAACAGATAACGATTAACCATACTGGCAACGATTTGCAGATAACGGTTAAATTGCGACATTAATTATTTCAATATGCTATCAGCAACCCAGTGTTATAAAATATTTGATCAGAGCATTCAGGATTATCACGTACACGATGATGTGGATACAGCTGTAAAAAATCCATATCCGGCTGGCAGCTTTGAATTTTTACTATACGCGAAAAACTGGATCGATACGGTGCAGTGGCATCTGGAAGATATAATCCGTCTGCCGGATATCAATCCCACAGAAGGTATACAGATCAAACGCAGAATTGATAAGTCGAACCAGGATCGTACTGATATGGTTGAGAAGGTTGATGACTATTTTCTTGAGCAGTTTAAGAATGTAGTACCTAAACCCGGAGCGCGCATCAACTCAGAAACACCTGCGTGGTTGCTCGATCGCATGAGCATTCTGCTGCTGAAGATATACCACATGAAAGAGCAGACCGAACGCAAGGATGCCAGTGCCGAACACATTGCCAAAACACAGGCAAAGCTTGCTGTGTTGATGGAACAGAAAACAGACATGCAGCTTGCGTTTGATGAATTGATGGAAGACATCAGCAACGGAAACAGAAGATTTAAAGTATACCGCCAGATGAAGATGTATAATGATGCATCACTCAATCCGATGTTATACGGACAGAAAAAATAGAAGAAGGTTTGAAGAAGAAGATACTCATACTTCGGTTTTCTGCTATGGGAGATGTAGCATTGCTCGTGCCGGTGGTACGATCGCTCACCGCTGCTTATCCCGATGTAGAAGTTACCGTAGTAACGCGACCCAAATTCGGTCCTATGTTTTTTGACATAGAGCGCGTTTCCGTTTTTCCTGCTGATGTAGACTATACATACACCGGTATATTAGGCATGCGCGATCTGTTTCGAAAACTGATGCGCAAAGGTCCGTACGATGTAGTGATGGATATGCACGATCATATCCGTACTAAAATTCTGCGTGCCTTGTTTAAACTTTTCGGTTCGAAGGTAGTTGTATTCGAAAAAGGCAGAGCGGAGAAAAAAGCATTCAGTCGCAAGGAGAATAAAATAACAGAACCCTTGCCCCATACCGTGGAGCGTTACAGGCTTGCATTTGAAAAAGCAGGTTTTCCGTTCCAGATACAACGGGCGCCCTACCTGTCGCTGAGCGAACCTATACAAAATGCTTCAGGGTGGTTTGGCTATAAAAAGTCGATGGAGCTCACCCGGTGGATCGGCATTGCTCCGTTCGCGATGCATAAATCCAAAATATGGCCCCTTGAAAATTACCCGGCGCTGATTGAATCGATCTTGCAAAAAACACCTGCTAAATTTTTTCTTTTTGGCGGAGGTGAGAAGGAGATAAAGTACTTTGAATCATTGAAAGAAAAATTTCCGGAGCATTGTGAAGTAATTGCCGGTAAACTAAAGCTGCGGCAGGAGATTGCTCTTATGCAACACCTGGATCTGATGTTGTGTGTGGACTCATCCAACATGCACCTCGCAGCTTTATCGGGTATACCTTTACTCTCTATCTGGGGCGGTACATACCCGGATGTAGGCTTCGGTCCCTATAATTATTCATACGATAAAAATATCATTCAGATAAGTCGCGAAGAACTCAGTTGCAGACCATGTTCGGTATACGGAAGAGAAAAATGTTTTCGGGGAGATTTTGCCTGCCTGAACCGTATCACCCCGGAAATGGTTTCAGAGAGAGTAATGCAGCGATTTCAATAGTATATACCTGCTTTAGTTTCTAAAAAAGACAGCCCTATATTTTCATGAAAACAATTAACACGATCATTTTCGACCTGGGTGGTGTATTGATTGACTGGAACCCACGCTACCTCTATCGGAAAATTTTTAAGACGGAGGATGAAGTAACATGGTTCCTCGAAAATATATGTACCAGTGAATGGAACGATGCGCAGGATGCCGGCCGCTCTTTTGAAGAAGCAACGCTGGAACTGATTGCCAAACATCCGGAGTGGGAGCTTCCTATTCGCGCGTGGTATGAGCGTTGGCAGGAAACTATACCCGGACCGTTGCATGAGACTGTGGAGATATTGAAATACTTTAAGAGCAACGCATCGCACAGGCTATACGCACTTACCAATTGGTCGGCACAAACTTTTCCGTGGGCACTCGATAATTTTGAATTTCTCCATTGGTTTGAGGGCATTGTTGTATCAGGCGTAGAGAAAACACGAAAGCCGTTCCCTGAATTCTATAACATTTTATTTGAACGCTATGGTGTTGATCCTGCTACATCACTTTTTATTGACGATAACATCAAGAATATAGAAGGTGCCAGGGCTGTAGGTTTGACTACGATTCATTTTCAAACACCTGCACAGGTAAAGCAGGAGCTGCAGCGATTGCAGCTGTTGCCTGAAAGCTATCGCTGAATTTTAACTACAGCCTTTACGTTACCTTTGCTATATGCAACCGGCAAAATATACTCATCTTGTTAAGCAGGTAGCGGCTGAGCTGGGCTTCAGCTTTTGTGGAATTTCAAAAGCAGAATTTCTGAAAGAGGAAGCACCTCAACTGGAAGCGTGGCTGAAACGTGGTTACCAGGGAAAGATGAGTTACCTCGAAAATCATTTCGATAAAAGACTGGATCCTACGTTGCTTGTGCCGGGTGCTAAATCAGTAATGAGTCTTATCTATAACTACTTTCCTGAAAAAGATCTGGCAGTGGAAGGCAATCTTAAAGTTGCCAAGTATGCTTATGGTGAAGACTATCACTTTGTAGTAAAAGATAAACTTAAAATTTTTGTTGAGAGACTGCAGGCAGAAGTCGGTGAAATAAACGGACGTGCTTTTGTAGACTCGGCTCCCGTAATGGAAAGAGCCTGGGCCAAACGCAGCGGCCTCGGGTGGATCGGTAAAAACAGTTTACTACTCAATAAACAGATGGGAAGTTTTTTCTTCCTGGCAGAGTTAATCATTGATCTTGAGTTGGAATATGACGGCCCAGTAAAAGATTACTGCGGAACGTGTACGGCTTGTATGGATGCATGCCCGACTGATGCTATACCTCAACCTTATGTAGTGGATGGAAGTAAATGTATATCATACTTTACCATTGAGCTGAAAGAAGAAATACCAGCCGATGTAAAAGGTAAATTTGAGAACTGGATCTTCGGTTGCGATATATGTCAGGATGTGTGCCCGTGGAATAGTTTTTCAAAACCACACCGCGAACCACGATTTGAAGCGCATAGTGATCTTGAAAAAATGTCTGCTCAGGATTGGAAAGAAATAACCCATGAAGTTTTTCAAAAGCTTTTCCGGCATTCAGCTGTAAAGCGCACCAAGCTCGAAGGATTACAAAGAAACATTCGCTTTATAACAGGTGAATAGTATAGCGGTGCCGTTGTGGTGTATTATACTTCCTGGATTAGTATTTTATTTGAAGTATATATATCGCGGACAAGGCAATAACTTGACAAAAAATTAGCCCCCGACTTTTTTATAATCGGGGGCCAGAGGTTTTTGGTTAATGAGTTTTCAGTTTAAGCAACCACAAAGCAACGATTCAGAATGGCTTCGTGTTCGGTCCCAAAGCTGGTATAGCACCAGCGCTTGAGTTCATTTACTTCATCTGCTATCAAAAGCTTGATAGCTTTTCGAAGCTCTTTCTCGAATAGAAGAGCATCGAAACTAACTTTTGTCAGAACAGTTTTTGCGTAATGCAGCATGGCAAAATTTGATAGTTAAAAAAATTGGTTTTCCTAACAAGTGTTAAGGTAAAAAATAAATTGAATATCCAAAAGAACAATCGTGTTCTTTTACTAAAGCTACCCAAAAGCGCGGTAAATTAAAGCCGGCACAGCTAAAAAAATACACTTTTAACCGATTAACGGACCCTATTTAGATGCCAATGGGCTATTCAGTATTTTTGTAACGATTAATCAGGATAATGTTTTTGTATGCGCACAGTTTTCTCGATAAAGTCAGTATTATCACTTTTAACAGGTATTCTTTTCGCGGCAGCAAGCTATGCTCAGTCTGCACAGATCACGCTCGGTCCCGATGAAATAGGAGAGAACCAGGCGTGGACTATAACCATCACGATACAGAATGACCGTCTGAAGAGTTATGATAATTTTCCGGAGATAAACGGATTCAGAAAACGTGGACAGTCAACACAGTCGAGCACGAATATTATTAACGGGCAGATCACTTCTTCACAAAGTGTTATCATGACATATCTGCCCACGCGACAAGGTGTTGTTACGGTGCCTTCGTTTACTCTGAAAGTAAATGATAAACCTATTAATGTACCCGGAAAAAAAGTAAAGGTAGGTCCTGCGGTGCAGCAGCAACGCGATCCGCTTCGTGACTTCTTCGATCGTCCCGATGATTTCTTCGGACGTAATGAAACAGAATTTGTCGACATAAAAGAAGATGCGTTTCTCGCCTTAACTACCAGTAAAGATGAAGTATATGTAGGCGAGGGATTCAACGCTACTATATCTTTTTTTGTAGCGGCCGATAACCGTGCTCCATTGCAATTCTATGAGCTTGGTAAACAGATTACGGATATTCTTAAAAAGGTAAAGCCTTCAAACTGTTGGGAAGAAAATTTCAACATCGAGAATATAGAAGGAGAAAGTGTAACGATTGGCGGCAAAGATTATACGCAGTATAAAATATACCAGGCTACGCTATATCCACTCAATACAGAACCTGTGGTGTTTCCTGCATTCGATATGCAGATGATTAAGTATAAGGTAGCAAAAAATCCTTCCTTCTTCGGACAGAATCGTAAAGAAGATTTTAAAACATTTCGCAGTAAACCCAAGCGGGTAAATGTAAAGCCGCTGCCACCACATCCGTTAAAAGATGTTGTTGCTGTGGGCGATTACCATTTGAATGAACGCATGCGCAACGTAGACATTGAAACCGGCAACAGTGCTTCGTATGAGTTCAATATATATGGCGAAGGAAATATATCAGCTGTTGAGAAACCAACTGTAAAGCGGGATGGAAATTTTGAATTCTACGAACCCAACGTGCAGCAGAATATTAACCGGCAGAACAACCGGGTATCGGGTACAAAATCATTCAACTATTTTATGATACCGAAAGAGCCCGGCCAGTATAAATTAGGTGATTACTTTCAGTGGGTATTCTTCAATCCTGCCAAGTCAAAATACGATACGTTAAGATCGAAGCTTACGGTATATGTAACGGGTGAGAGTAAAAAGAACGAAGCAATTCAATCAAACGACCTCGGCAGTTTCTACGACAAGCTCGACACCGCTGATAACAAATTGCGTCCGGTAGCCAATACGCATTGGCAGCAATGGGTATTCAACGGATTCATTGCGTTAATGGTGGGTGCTGCTGTCTTCCTGATTTTTAAGAAGTAACGCACTTATAAAAAGGACGCAGCCTGTAAATTAATTTAACATCTTCTTCTATCTTCGACCCCGCATGAGCAATTCGTACGGAACCCTATTTAAGATTTCAACTTTTGGAGAGTCGCACGGCCCTGCTATCGGTGTAATTATCGATGGATGTCCGGCCGGTTTACAAATTGATGAAAGCTATATTCAATCAGAGCTTGATCGCAGAAAACCGGGTCAGTCTAAAATCACTACACAGCGTAAAGAAGACGATACGTTTAAAATACTCAGTGGTGTGTTCGAAGGTAAATCTACCGGTACACCCATTGCGATTGTTATTGAAAACCAGGATCAGCGTAGTAAAGATTATAGTCATATAGCAGAGACGTTTCGTCCTTCGCACGCAGACTATACCTACGAAAGTAAATATGGTATACGCGACTATCGCGGAGGAGGAAGAAGCTCAGCGCGCGAAACAGCAGCGCGTGTTGCAGCCGGTGCTATAGCCAAGCTATTGCTAAAGCACCACGGTGTTGATATCAACGCGTATGTATCGGAAGTTGGCGATATAAAAACTCCACACTATACCGAACTTGATCTGAGTAAAACGGAAGAAAATATTGTTCGTTGTCCGGATGCCGCTACTGCTGAGAAGATGATAGCGCTCATCGATCAGGTACGTCTTGATCGCGATACCATTGGTGGCATTGTTACCTGCGTAATCAAAAATACTCCCGTTGGATTAGGAGAGCCTGTGTTTGATAAGCTTCATGCTGAAATAGGCAAGGCGATGTTAAGCATTAACGCTGTAAAAGGTTTTGAATATGGAAGTGGTTTTGAAGGAACACGACTTCGCGGCTCGCAACACAACGATGCCTTCTATAATGAAGGCGGAAAAATAAAAACGAAAACAAATTTCTCCGGGGGTATACAGGGCGGCATCTCCAATGGCGAGGATATTTACTTCAATGTAGCTTTCAAACCGGTTGCTACCATTATGCAAGATCAACCGAGCGTTGACAAGCACGGCAATGAAACAACGGTGAGTGGCAAAGGAAGACACGATCCTTGCGTTGTTCCGCGCGCGGTGCCGATTGTAGAAGCAATGGCTGCCTTAGTGCTTGCTGATTTTCTATTGCGTGCTAAAACGTCCAGACTTTAATATCCAATAAAGTTATTTGTCACAACGCTTCTGTCGTGTTGTTCATACATCACGCGCAAACTCTTTGTAAACAGAATCATTGTGTAAGGCTCACGAACATTCGGAGCAAAATCTT
>CAMLLI010000055.1 GCA_946480685.1 uncultured Flammeovirgaceae bacterium
GTGCCGATAAACCTTTTATCGCGATAGATTGTGGAGCTCTTTCAAAAGAACTTGCAGGCAGCGAATTGTTCGGTCATGAAAAAGGATCATTCACCGGAGCGGTAGGCCAGAAGATAGGAAGTTTTGAACTCGCCAACGGAGGCACCATACTACTGGATGAAATTGCCAACCTTCCGTACGATGTTCAGGTATCGTTACTTCGCGTAACACAGGAAAGAAAAATGAAACGCGTAGGCGGTACAAAAGATATAGACCTGGATGTTCGCATTATCGTAGCAAGTAACGAAAAGCTTTGGGATGCCTGCCGTGCCGGTAAATTCCGCGAAGATCTTTACCATCGCTTCAATGAATTCCAGATCAACGTTCCGCCATTGCGCGAACGCAAAAACGATGTCATGATATTCGCTAATCACTTCCTTAATATTACTAACCAGGAGCTTGGTAAAAATGTAAAAGGATTTACACCGGAAGTTGAAACGATTTTCCAAAACTATGTGTGGCATGGCAACCTGCGTGAGTTGAAAAATGTTATCAAGCGCGCTACACTATTAGCGGATGGAGATTTTATAGATGTAAAGAGTATACCGTTTGAAGTTTCAAACTATACGAAGCTTCAGTTCGATAACAGCGGTGCAGATACATCAGCTCCTATAGCTTCTCCTTACATGGACTCCGGCTTACCGCCAACACCAAGTTATACACGGCCTATCATTAAAGAGACAGGTCTAAAAGGAGCCGGTATAGATGCTGAATATGAAATTATACTCGAAGCGCTGAAGCGTGTAAACTTCAACAAGAGCAAGGCAGCGAAGCTTTTAAAGATCGATCGTAAAACACTTTATAATAAAATCAAGCAATACAAAGAACTCAACAACATTGAGTTTCACCATGAAGTATGAGTGAGCACATTCAATACTTAAAAACGTTGTTTGAAGCCGGTGAGAACCGGGAAACTTTTGATGAAAAAATAGCTGACTTCTTTCCCGCCATCATCTACATTTATGATGTTGATACGAAACATATTTCGTTCCTCAACAAGAAGGTTCATGATTTTCTGGGATTCTCCCACGAAGATATCGGTGGTGATCTAAATGAGCTTATTTTCAAAGAAGATATAGAACTCGTTCGGCGCGAGCTGGATAAGTTCTATACTTTACAAAATGATGAGTCGTATTGCTATAGCTGCAGACTCAATCATAAAAAAGGTTACTGGCGCTACTTCCGCACGCACGGTTCGGTTATACGCAGAACGGAAAATGGGCTGCCTGCTTCATTCCTATTTATAGCACAGGATATAACAGACGCTCAAAAAAATGAAGAGGAGATAAAGGCTGTTCGCAGTTTAATTGAAGAAACCGAAGAGCTTCTGCAATTGGGCAGCTGGACATATACTATAGCTGATCAGAAAATTACCTGGACAAAAGGTTTATACCAGTTATTCGAATATGAGCAAGACGATCTGCCTGCTATCACCTATGATTTTTATGTAGACCTCGTATCGGCTGAAGACCTGGCTTCATTTGAACTTGCATTGCAAAATGCAATCCGTACGAACTCTGGTTTTGAACATGAGTACCAGGTAAAAACCAAAACAGGTGTTATCAAGATTGTCTCAACCAAAGCGAAAGTAGTGACTGATGCTTCCGGCAATCCGCTAAAGGTTGTCGGTATAACGCGCGATGTTACCAGACTGCGAAATTTCGAACGCGACCGTGAGCGAAGCATTCGCGAGCTGAATCGCTCGAACAAAGAGCTGGAAGAGTTTGCCTATATCGCGTCACACGATCTGCAGGAACCTATTCGGAAAATATCAACTTTCGGTGAACGTCTCAAAGCCAAATTTTCAGATAGATTAGGAACCGATGGTTCGCTATACCTCGAACGCATTATGGCATCGGCTGAGAACATGCGCATGTTGATTGACAACCTGCTCGAGTTCTCACGCACTACCCGAAGCTCGCATGCATTTGAATGGATCAACTTGCAGGATGTTATTACTGCTGTAAAAACAGATCTTGAACTGAAGATCGAAGAGACCAATGCGACCATCATTACAACGGCCATGCCGCGACTGGAAGCAGTGGCGTCTGAAATGAAGCAGCTCTTTAACAACCTGTTGAGCAACGCTATTAAATTTCGAAAGTCTGCCCTGGCACCAATCATAAAAATAACCGGCACCAAAACTACCAAGAGCGAAAAAGAAGAACATCACCTTCCGGTCGATAAAGAATTTTTCAAGATACAGGTAAATGACAATGGTATAGGTTTCGAAGAAGAATATGCCGACCGTATCTTTCAAATCTTTCAACGACTGCATGGTAAAGCTGAATATCCAGGCTCTGGTATAGGACTAGCCATTTGTAAAAAAATTGTCGATAATCACAATGGTATAATGTACGCTGAAAGTAAGCCCGGTTCCGGTGCTACTTTTGTTGTTATACTGCCCGAGAAACAATCATAACCTGACCCATGTCAACTACCGCACAGGCTACACGCATTCTAATTGTAGACGATGATGAGGACGATTTCATCATTACCAGCGACTATATAAAAAGTATTGAAGGCGCCTATTTTGAAATTGACTGGTGCTCTACCTATGCGCGAGCCGTAGAACATATACGCACCTCCGAGCATGATCTATACCTTGTTGATTACCGTCTCGGAATTAAAACTGGTTTGGATCTCCTCAAGGAAGCCATACAATTAAACTGTGAGCAACCTATAATTTTGCTAACGGGTAAAGGTAATCGCGCGGTAGATAAGGAAGCCATGGTAGTGGGCGCGATGGATTACCTGATAAAGTCGGAGTTGAATACCGAGAAACTGGAACGCAGCATTCGCTATTCGCTTGAACGTTCCGCTTCACTCAAAGCGTTGCGCGCCAATGAACGAAAGTATCGCAGCATTTTCGAACGTTCCAAAGATGCCGTATTCATTACAGACGAAGCGCTGCGTTTTAAGAATGTAAACACCGCTACGGCCGAACTACTGGGCTATACGCACGAGGAACTTTCATTGCTTTCACTCTATGAGCTTATTACAGAAGGTAAAGATGGTGTACAGGAAAGCCTGGAGCAGGCACGCGAAGTAGACGATGCCGAAATTGTACTCATCAACAAACAGGGCGAAAAGAAATACTGTATACTCTCGGCTACACAGGAGATTGACAATACCGGTGCGCCCTATGTACAAGGTATCATTCACGATATAACAAATTTGAAGCGCGCTGAGAAGGCGGCATTGCAGGCCGAGAAGTTAGCCGCTACAGGACGACTGGTACGCACGCTTGCACACGAAGTACGCAACCCGCTTAACAATATACAGATGTCGGTAGAGCAGCTCATCAGCTCGAATAAGACTGAAGACGATGCCCTGTTCCTGGAGATTATACAACGAAACTCCAAACGAATAAACGATCTTATTACCGAACTTCTCAACTCGGCACGGCCTACAGAACTGCAGTTCAAAAAAGCTATACTGCAAGGTGTGTTGGACGACAGCATCAGTGCAGCACTGGATCGCATCACACTGCAACATATTAACATGCGGGTGCGCTATCCGGAAACTGCCTGCTATATACAAGCCGATAGTGAGAAATTAAAAATCGCTTTCCTCAACATTATCATCAATGCAGTAGAAGCGATGAAAGATGTGCACGGTGAACTTACCATCGCTGTAAATCCTAATCATTCACACTATACCGTAGAGATAACGGACAATGGCTGTGGTATATCTCCGGAAAATCTTTCGAAATTATTTGAGCCTTACTTTACATCGAAGCGTAACGGTATGGGCCTTGGTCTTGCTGCCACGCTTAATATACTGCAGGCGCATAAAGCGCACATCGATGTTAAATCGCGGGAGAACTTTGGCACTTCGTTCCTGATATCTTTCCCGGTTGTAGGCTAATACAACGTAAAGGGTACACGCTCATGCATATACCCTTTACGTCACATATATTATTTTTCCAGCTTAAGCTTACCTACTTCGCCTTCATCGTAGCGATCGCCAGTTGCTACAGCCCGCAACATGCTAAAGAATGTTACCATTTTATTGGATGCGCTGTTCCAGTAGTGTGCAACCTGTACATTTACTTTCAGCAGGCATAGCTTCGGGTCGTCAACACCATCGGGGAACCACGCTTTCAGCATCGGCTTCCATAGCTGTTTCATTTTCGCTTTGTCAATAATTACCGAGCTTGTGCCATTGGCGTGTACATATACATTCTTACCCGGATGCGAGTATACCAGGGCAACTGAATTATCATGCGAAGCCTCGTGTATCTTCTCTGAAAACTCGTTTGTAAAGAACCATGCATTTCCTTCATCGTCAACATCAATGGTAGCCATAGGTCTGCTCATTACGTTGCCATTGTCATCGGTGGTAACAAGCATGCATATATTTACATCATCCACAAGCTCCTTAAACTTCTCTACCGCTTCATGGCGGTTCTCAATCACTTCAAATGCCATACGCTGTTATTTAATGGTTTCCAAACTATATATTCATATACGCGAGCCGCAATCATTTATCGCGCTGATCAGTGATCTCCTGCTGTGCATGCTCGGGGTTGTTCACAATATTGCGTTGCTCATCCTCATTTACACGAGGCTGTTTTTCCCAATCTTTTGGTTCGGGGTTAGCGGCAGCGCTTTCATTGGCTACTGCCTGCTCAGTTTGTGCAGACACTTCTTCTTCCGTTGCAGGTGTCGATGGCTTTTCGCCTGGTTTGCGTGTTGCAACGGGGCGGTTCGGATCTTGCTTTTTCTGACCGACACGTTTTTGTTGTTTTGCGCGCACTTTCATAGTAAGTAGTTTATATCTGATATATAGGGAAAAATTGAGCCTGCAATTTCTGACTGCTCCATACCTGTGCAGGTATAGCGCAGTGCAAATAATTCCACAGATTAATCCGCATTTTTCCTCGCTTTAAACCTCTGCTCGTATTAAACGTTTCTACAAGAACTGTCCGAATAATTATATTTGATTATGATAGGAAAGACCATGCGAAAAGACTTTATCCTGGTGGCTGAAGATGATGCTGATGATCGCTACCTGATGCAGGCAGCTTTTGATGAGAAGGGATATACAGACAAGGTGGAATTTGTAGAGAATGGTATAGAACTGATCAACTATCTCGAATCAATCGCTAATACAGAATATCCCGGATTTATACTACTGGATTTAAACATGCCAAAGAAAGATGGCCGTGAAGCACTGAAAGAAATCAAACAACATCCTGTTTTTAAAAAGATACCGGTTGTTGTATTCACTACTACCAAAAACGATGCAGAGATACAACGCTGTTATGAACTGGGCGCTAACAGCTATATAGTTAAACCGACAAGCTTTGAATCGCTGCTCACGGTTATTCAGGACGTACGCAACTATTGGTTTTCGGTGGCATCTATACCGGCACTTTAGCAAATACTATACTTCGCTCGTCTGCGGCACTTTCTTTTTCTTGGCAAACAGCTTTTGCAAAAATGGTTTTGCATTATAGAGCAGATGCGATGCAACATTCTTAAGCACGCCCGGCAGGAACATGCGCGTAATGGGATTCTTGGCAATAACTTTTCCGGCCAGCAGATCAACGGCTAAAGATGAGCCGGTGCTAACGAGCAGGTCATTCCGCGTTTCGCGTGTTGTAACTTTTCCAACAATAGACATCAGTGTAGAAAGCGGACGAAGTTCTTCTTTCAATTCACGAACGTCTACTTTGATCTGCGCTTTCTGTTCCTGGAGCAGCGCCAAAAGCCGCTGCCTCTCTTTAACAAGATCATCATGGGTACGAATTCTACTCATATATCCGGGTAATTAAGAAATTACGAATGGCGGGTGCTATAACTGATTTACGTAACAACAACAACAGCCCTATCAGCAAAACATATACACCAGCAACGATAAAGAAACCACCCACTATATTATTAATTACTTTCCCTATCCACCAGCTTAAACCCAGCCCCGAAAACAGCAATACAAACAAGGCAAGTATAGCCACTACCATAAACGTAAAGCTCTGCGATGCCATACCCGTGGCCTTTTCAGTTGCGTTCAGTGCGGCAAGTTTGAATTGAGTTTCAAAATAATCACCGGCATGTTCTGCTAAATCTTCGGCCTTTGATTTTAATTCTGCCATACGGGTTAACATTTATAGATTTCGGTAGATAAAGTTTGTTTAAGGTTTTACCATGCAACCTGTATGTATAGGTAAAACCTTAAACAAAAGCTGCATACGATCAGCTCAACGATTCTTTTACACGCGACAGACGTGATTCTGCTTCAGATTTTAATCCTTTTGCTTCTGATACAACCCGGTCTTTCGCACTATAAAGTTTCTCGCGATTGCTCAGGATCATATCCGTAATGTTGCCTGCAAAATCATCTGCTGCTTTCGAAATCTTCTTACGAAGATCGCTTCCTTTGTCCGGTGCAAGGAGCAGTCCTATAACAGCACCTGCTGCTGCAGCACCCAGCACTCCCAAAATTATTTTACCGTTTCTAGTCATGACTTTTAACATTTTAAGTTTACTATCACGCTTTCATAAAAAATCATTCCAAGTGAAATGAAATCCACGTAAAATCAACCCACACGAAAATGTGAGATTATTTTTGTTTCACTTTATAACTTAACAAGACTTTTTGAGTTACTTTAACGAATAAGTTATTGGTAACTCTACCTGTAAAGAGCATTCAGAGTGAAGAAGATATTGATCATAGATGATGAAAGGGATCTATGTATATTACTGAGGTCGTACCTGGTACCGCTAAAGTATGAGGTACATATAGCTTATACCCTTACAGAAGGTATACAGAAGCTGGAGGGTATATCTCCGGACATTATTTTCCTGGACAACAATTTGCCCGATGGCCTGGGGTGGGATAAAGTAGACTATATCCACCAGAATTTTCCTTCGAGCACCATAAACCTGATGAGTGCGTACCGCGGATTTCCGACTGAGTTGAATGGACACCCGGCTGTTAAATTCCTCGAGAAGCCTATCAGCCTCGGGTCGCTTAAGAATTACTTATGAGTCTTTCTGCTTCCTGCGCTCTTCGCGTTTTTTCTTCCTGCGTTCTTTCCGTTTTTCCTTTTTAAGTTGCTTCTCCATCTTACGGGTTAACGCTGTATCTTCGTTGGTAACGGTGTTCAGTTTAATCGTGCCTTCGCGTTTGCGTTGCTCAAAAGTTTTTAAAAAAGCAGCCGAATAAAATTCCCATAGCGCAGCCCATGTAGCTGGTTGAGCCGCGGCAACTGTACCGGCCAGTGGCACGCGGGTTGCAAACTTATCCCGATCGCGGTTGTTCGCCAGAAATACACCTATAGATTTCCATGCGTCAGAGGAGCCCGGTTTACCTTCAGCATCAGACACAACCTTTAGATTAGTCGCTTCATACCGGATATAGCCTTCAATCTTGCTGTCCAATAAAGCGAGGTTGGTATATAGATCCAACTCACCGTGTTTAACTGTTTTTTGTGCATATGTTTTGAAGAAGCCATTCAACAGCTGAATGTCTACATTTTCAGCAGTAAGATTGATATCCAGATCGGGGACAGCCTTATGTGTATTGAATTTCATTTTTATACGCAGTGTACTTGTGTCCGATGATGATGCTGTAAAATTTGCAGTAGAAGGTAATGCACTGGTGCTGTCTGCTATATGGCAGAGATTTTCAATGGCACCGTTCCAGTTATAGAATGTAAGTGCGTTGCGTGACTTGATGTTCAGATCGTAGTAGGTAAATTTACTATCGACTATCGCTACATGATTTACTTTTAGCGGAGACAGTTGTTTTAGCACAACGGCCCAGTCAACACCAGTGCCATACTGATCGCTCTTGTCACCTTCAATAAAATTTAATCGGGCACGTTCAAAGGTAATATTGTTGACAAGGGCTTCATCCAGCAGCGCATTCCAGTCTACGGACAAATCTATAGCCGATGCATACAAAAGCGGAACATCATTTTGCACCTGGGATTTATGGATGTAAACATCCTGTAGTTGAAAGGCGCCTCTGTACAGGTATAGATCGACATCATCTACTTTACAGGTATAACCTTGTACACCAGCCAGTACGTTGTTAACGTGGCGTGTTACATAGTTGAGTAACACGAGTCGCGCTCCAATGAGTATAACAAGAAGCGCTGCCAGGATCCAAATGCTCCGCGGAATCTTCATGGCTTATTCCTTTTTACGCTTCCGTTTTTTTACATCCTTTCGTGCGTTCTTCTCGGCTGTGGCCTGATCGGTTTGCTGGGTTCGCAAAGCAAACGAAGACTTTATACCCGAGAAAAGTGACTTCCACCAGTAGTTGAAAATAGCTTTCTTACGATCGCGGTAAAACAAAATAACACCAGTCTGTTTCTCACCCGTTACATAACGGCCCGCATCATCTTTGATAAATGTATTGATGGCCAGCGTGAGTAAATTATTACGTACCGCTTTGTCCTTATCCTTGTCTTTGCGCAGGCTCGCGATACGCAGATCTTTATAGCTCATATCCACGGCACCATCCGAACGGATATCGTTAAACTTGAAACTGAAATTGAGCTTCAGCATGGTTCCGCTTTCAACTTGTATTTTCGCCTGCGGCCCCAGCATATCATTCATCCGCGTCAGCGGAAAATTGCTGAGCGATCCCTTTACAACAGCGGGTTCTTTGGTGTTGGAGAACTGACATGTCATAACCAGTGTGCCCTTCCCCATAAACGATGACGATGCTTCCAGGAAAGCCGGTGGCAATGTCTTGTCCGTAGAAATATGAAATATACCGGCCTTTAGTTTATCGAAATATATAGTACCGCTGGAATCTGCTTCTTCTCCAATCTCTTCATAGGAGATCCGGCTATCGATGAGACGCAATGTATCAATGTTCAATCCGAAAGGTAATTTAGCCAAAGCATCTACAGGCAAAGGCATGTAATCACGCTTCGGAAATGAATAATGTTTGTTGCGAAATACATCGAGTAACAACTTGAACTTTACGGACGATGCATTGACAAAAACTGAATCGCCCGTAGCGAAATTCAATCCTTCTATAGCGAATGACGTGACCATACCGTGAAAGCGGTCATCTTCCACTCGCTTGCGTCTCGCGTGCTCATGTTTCGAAAAGCGTGGACGCAGACGGAGTGTATCGATCGTTAATCGCTTATGCTCCCGGTCCAATTGCAGTTGTCCGAAGGCAAGGGTATAGAATGGGAAGTCAACGACAAGTGAGTCCATCACCATTCTGCGCACCGTTACAGGCTGTTCTTCATTGGTATTGTTTATGGTAAGACCCTCTATATCGATGCGGCTTTTCAGTGACATGGTATCGCGCGATATACTATCGCCCGTGCGAAAAAAAGCCTGCTTGATGTCAATGGTATTTATAAAAATAGACATCTCACTTTTCTTTACCGGTTCACCTTCAGCACGTGCCTTCTCTTTCTTTTTACTGATGCTGAATTTTACTATATCGGCTGTTATGGCACCGAGGTGTATATCCCTTCGAAAAATGAGACGAAGTATATTAAAGGAGCGTACGTTACATCCATAGATCTCTGCCGACATTTTCTCTTTGGGTATATCGATCGAAATTGTATCAATCGACATGGTCCGATCTCCCAAACTCAGTTGCAGCGAATCGTATTGGATATAAATTCCATCTTCCTGGAGAGAAGAAACTTTTTCTTTAAGTGTACGGTGAAGAAATGCGGGAAGGTAACGGGAAGCAAAAAAAACAGAAGCACTAATAATTATCAGAACAAATGAAATGATAATCCATACATATTTTTTTGCTTTCATTGGGTAGGGTGCTTACAGTGCGGTTCCCTGCAGCTGCACAGAAGTTACGAAAATTATTTCCGAAACCTCTATGCCTGCTGAGAGATGTATATATATAGTGGTTGTTGTTATGAATTACCTGCTTCATTCTTTTCTGCCCACTTCTTCATTTTCTTATTGGCGAAAATGGCAACTTCTACACGTCTGTTCTGGTCACGTCCGGAATCAGAGTTATTATCAGCAACCGGTTGGCTTTCTCCGTACCCTGTTGTGGTAATACGACTGTTCTTCACATTTTGTGCACCCAGAAATGAAGCAACTGATTTAGCCCGCTCTTCTGAAAGTTTCTGGTTGTGATCGTCAGAACCTGTATTGTCTGTGTGGCCTTCAATCAGAATGTTGGTGTCTTCATATTTATTCAGCGTTGCTGCAAGCTCGCGCAGGTTCTGCTGAGTGGTAGGGCTTAGCTGCGAAGAGTTAACATTAAACAACAAGCCCGAGTTAAATGTTATCTTTATACCTTCACCTACACGTTCTACCGTTGCACCTTCCAGGTCGCGTTTAAGTTCTTCCGCCTGTTTATCCATCTGGCGTCCGATCAACGCACCGGCAGCTCCACCTACGGTAGCCCCTATAATTGCGCCTACTGCTGTATTACCAGATCGCGATCCGATAACTCCGCCAATAGCGCCTCCGGCTCCTGCACCAATAGCTCCGCCTTTTGTAGTATTGGTTGCATTACATCCTATCAATATCTGCATGCTCATTGCTACCAGCATAAACAATACAGATACTTTTCCTAGAACGCTGCTTTTGACTTTGTTCATAATTAGAATTGTTTGTGTTTATACTTTTTCAAGTTACCGTCAGGCCCTTCGTATTACTCCGAGTAATAAAGAAAGGATGGCCAGTACAATCAGAATGTGAATCAATCCGGTAGCGCTATATACGAATACACCAAGCAACCATCCGATAATTAATATCACGGCAATTAAATACAATAATGATCTCATAATGTTTGTTGTTAAAATTTATACTTCTACGGGATAAAAAAGCTTGCCACCGGCATTCGCAAGTGTGGAAAAAGTTACTTTAATATAGTATCGCAACAAGATATATACCTCTCATTTACCCAATTGTAGATTTTATTATACACCACCCGCTATATAGTTACCCGGCAGATTTGGGGCACAACTTTTACAAAAGTCCTTACACGTTTCATTTAATATATAGCATGAAGATCAAAGCATTCCTGGTAAACCTGGCGGAGATTTACCGTTTTACAGTGAGCGTTATGCGGGAAGTATTTCTACCTCCTTACGACTGGAAAGAAACATTGCGACAATGTTTTGTAGTAGGCAATCGCTCTTTGTTTCTGATCGTATTTACTTCGTTTCTGGCC
>CAMLLI010000056.1 GCA_946480685.1 uncultured Flammeovirgaceae bacterium
AATAAGTACGGGCAGTTTCCATCTTTCTCTTTAGGCTGGAGAATATCGGAAGAGAGCTTTATGATGAATACATTACCGCTTGTATCCGAGTTAAAGTTGCGTGGTTCGTATGGTATAGTGGGTGCTGATGCCGGTGCTCCGTTTCAATATGTACAGGGCTTTTCCGTTTCAGGAGGAGCGGGGTATGAATTCGTGAACGGCACCTATACCACGGGTGCTTCATCACCATCCATCGTAAACCCGAACCTTACGTGGACACGCTCGAAAGTATCCGATATAGGTATAAATATAGGTTTGTGGGACAACCGGTTTACATTCGAGTTCGATGTGTACCAGCGCGACACGGAAGGTATACCGGCCCTGCGAAACCTGACGCTGCCGAATACATTTGGCGGAGCGCTCCCCGAAGAGAACCTGAACTCACAACGGGTACGCGGTCTTGATTTTACCATTGGCTATCGTGGCGCTATGAATGATTTCCGCTATGGCATAACGGCTAACTTCAACTACGGTCGTACCATGAACCTGTACGTAGAACGCGGGCCGTTTACCAGCAGCTACGATCGCTGGCGCAACGGACAGGCTAACCGCTGGAACGACATTGTATGGTCGCAAACTTATGAAGGACAGTTTCAGAATCAGGACGAGATCAACAACGCGCCTATTCAGAACGGAGACTTCGGAAACTCCCGCGAGTTACCGGGTGACTTCCGCTATAAAGATATAAATGGTGATGGTATTATCGATGATGGTGACCTGTTGCCATTATATACCGGAACCAGCGCCATTAACCGTAATGATAACTCCGGTGATCCGAAATCAAACCCACGCATGCAATATGGTATGACGCTGACGGGCGGCTGGAAGAACTTCGATGTAAATATACTCTTCCAGGGATCGGCCGGATATACCGTTCGCTTTTATGAAGTATATGCTGAAGTATTTGCTTTTCGCGGCAACACACCTGCATACTTTGCCGATGCCTGGCATAAAGCCGATCCTTACGATGCCGACAGTGAATGGGTGCCGGGCAAATGGCCTGCTACACGTTTTAACAATGACGTAGGAGCGATGTATGCCGAGAGTTCGGTGTGGCGGAAGAATGCTTCGTATGTACGATTAAAAAGCGTAGAACTGGGCTATACCGTGAATCCTGCGTTGATACAGAAGATCGGTCTTAACAGGCTTCGTATCTATGCCAACGCATACAACCTGTTTACGATAGCGGATGACTTCGTAAAACCGTTTGATCCTGAAAAGCTAGAAGGTATATATAGTGCAGGTTTTACATATCCGCTTACCCGCAGCTACAACTTTGGTGTTAACCTCACATTCTAAAGGTAAATTTTTATGAAGACTATAAAAGCATTCTTGCTCGTAATCATCGCATGCACATTCAGCAACTGCGATGATATACTCGATAAGCAGCCGCTGGATAAATTAAGTGCAGACCAATTGTTTGGTGACCCTGCCGGTGTGAAAGTATATATGGCAAATCTGTATGGTCAATTGCCGATTGAAGACTTTGGTTACTTCAGAACCGGTCCGTTGTCCAATGACGATAACAGTGGTCGGGGTATTCCTAACAATGGCGGCTTTGCTCCGGCATTGTTAACGGATGAAGCCGTTCACTCGGAGTTTGGTGACTTTATGCGCAACGAAGATTTTCGCTGGTGGAGTGAAAGCTATAAACTGATCCGCGATGTAAATATACTCATTGATGCCATTCCTACTTTAAGCGTGTTGCAAGAGGAGAAAGATCGCATTCGCGGAGAAGCAGCGTTTCTGCGAGCGTATACTTACTTTGAATTGGCTAAACTATACGGGGGCGTGTGTCTCATTTTACAAACGCAGGAATATAGTGGCGATGCAGATGCACTGAAAGTACCGCGTAGCACCGAAGAGCAAACGTGGAATTTTATACTGTCCGAATGCGATGTGGCGATTGCAAGTTTACCATCGGCCTGGAGTGGTGGCGAACGCAGGGCTACCAGGTGGGCAGCCTATGCGTTAAAGTCACGGGCAGCCTTGCATGCTGCATCCATCGCGAAGTTTGGAAACAAAGCACCGTTGTCAGGTACAGCGGTTGATCAGAAACTGGTAGGACTCGATGCAAGCCTTGCGAATGGTTACTATCAGCAATGTATCGATGCCAGCGCGGCTGTTATGAATTCAGGTATATATTCACTCTATAAACCGGCACCGGCATCACCGCAGGAAGCTGCTGAGAATTATCGCCAGTTATTTGAAGATCCGAACGTTGCTGCAACCGAAGCTATATTTATCAAAGGCTATACCATGCCGGGTAATAAACTCGGTCATAATTATGCGATCTGGTTTAGTCCGGCACAAACAGCAAACGGATGGCCGCATCCCGGTCGTATGAATCCGACACTCGATCTTGTAGACCTGTATGAAAGCTACGATAGCCCGGGTGAAAGTGCACCGATCGTGACAACGGAAGATGGTATCATTACCAACTACAATGGTTTCGATCCGGCAGAAGACTACCTTCACTTCGATACGCCAACCGAAATATTCAACGGTAAAGATGCACGCTTGTGGGGCACGGCAGTGTTGCCATCAACTACGTGGAAGGAAAAGAATATCATTATACAGGCTGGTTATGTAAAGCCGAATGGTGAGGCGGTGATTCGCAGTAAAGATCAGATCACTGTAAACGGTACTACATATTACTCGTATGGTGCCGAGAATGCAACGCAGTATTCCGGCTTTGATCCGGCGGGTGGAAATAATACACGCACCGGTTTCAGCTTCAAAAAATTTCTTGATCAGCGCGTTGCTACGCCCAATGGCTGGAACCTCGCTACCAATGATTTTGTAGACATGCGCTATGCCGAAGTATTGCTGAACTATGCCGAAGCGGTTGTTGAAAGCGACCTCGGGGATGAGACAATTGCAGCCAAAGCTATAAATGATATTCGGAAACGCGCTGGACATACACAAGACATTCCGCTTACGGTGGACAATGTTTTGCGTGAACGCAGAATTGAACTGGCCTTTGAGAATAAACGCTATTGGGACCTGATCCGCCGAAGAGATTACCATTTGGTCTTCAACAATACGCGACTGCATTCGCTGCTGCCGCTGCTTGATCTTCGCGTAAGTCCTCCAAAGTATATATTCGTTCGGGCCTTTGTTCCGAATCTTGATCCGCGCACATTCGAGTATAAATTCTATTATCGTCCTATACCGGATGTTGGCTCCAACGGTGTTGTTCAGAACCCTCAATACTAAACTGATTTTATATGAAGACTATAAAGATATGGATGCTGGTAACCGCTATAGCCGGTATACTCAGCGCTTGTGAAGTGGATAATTACCCGGGACCGAACGCAGCCTTGTCCGGCAATTTTTATGATGTAGATACCGATGAACTTGTTGCACAGGATATCATTCGCGGAACAACAATCGACATGCTGGAACATGGTTACGATCAGGCAACACCGCAGTATCACCTGCGCGTGAAGAATGATGGTACGTATGCACACACGCAGTTGTTTTCCAATACCTATACCGTACAACCCGTGCGGGGAAACTTTGTGGCGGTAGCTCCGCAGGATATAGAAATAAAAGGTAATACCACACTCGACTTTCGCGTGCTGCCCTATATCCGCGTACTTGATGCAAATGTAGTGCGTGATGGCGACAAGATCGTTGCAACGTTCAGGCTACAGCAAAACGTGGTGAACAACGTACGCAAAATTGGTCTCTACGCGCACTATGACCCCACGGTGGGAGAACCGTTCCGGTTACTGGCTGCGGAGAACAACATCAATGCTGTGGCAGATCCCAACCAGGTATATACATTGGAAATAGATATACCTTCCAACAGCACGTTGCTGATATCGGGTCGCGATTATTTCTTTCGCATAGGTGCACTCATCGATATTGGTGAAGCCAAAGCCAATTATGCGGCTGTGGTAAAGATTCCGCTTTGATATAGCGCTTCTGAAATTAATAAGTACATCCCTCTTCTTCAACAGGAGAGGAGGGTGTACTCTTTTGTCCAATTCAAAAACAATAGCATTATGAAGATAAAGATCTTGTTCATAGTAAGTATATTTTTCTCGATGTGTTTCTCGTGTGATGACAAGGCCAGAGAAGATACAGACCAGGAGACAGAAACTGTAGAAGAGAAAGTCTACGATGAAACCGGTTGTCTTTATACATCCTATACCAACCTGGTAATGGCAGGCTACCAGGGATGGTTTGCAGCAGAAGGTGATGATTCAGGGAGAGGATGGTATCATTACCGTCACAACTGCGGATTCCAGCCGGGATGTACAGCCGTGGATTTCTGGCCCGATATAACCGAGTATACGAAGAAGTATGAATCGCCTTTCAGCTATAGTGATGGTACATCTGCGTATCTGTATAGTCCGTATGATGAAGAATCGGTTGACCTTCATTTCAAATGGATGAAAGACTATAACATTGACGGTGTTTTTATGCAGCGCTTTGTAATGGAAGTAAAGAACACCAACCCGCAGGGCAAACGTCATTTTAATAAGGTATTGGAGAACGCCCTCCGGGCGGCTAAAAAATATGGGAGAGCTATATCCATCATGTACGACCTGAGTGGTTGCTCCAGTGAAGATGTTGCCTACGTGGAGCAGGACTGGAATGAATTACAAACACTCTTTTCGTTGTTCGACAATACAAAGCATCCAACGTATGTTCGTCATAATGGAAAACCGTTGCTCGCAATCTGGGGCGTTGGTTTTAACGATAACCGTAAATATACCATTGCTGATGCACAACAGCTTATTAATAAACTGAAAGGGCCGGAGAAGAAGATTTCTGTATTGCTGGGGGTGCCGTATTACTGGCGCACACTCAATAATGATACTGAGAATTCATCGTTGCTGCATACGGTCATCAAGTCGTGTGATATTATCATGCCGTGGGCGGTAGGCCGCTATAATACTGACAGCTATGCCGGTATAGCGGGACCATCGCTGGCGGGAGATATAGCGTGGTGTAAGCAGAACAACGTAGACTATGTTCCCGGAGTTTTCCCGGGTTTTAGCTGGGGCAACCTGAAGAAAGATTATAGTCTGTATAATTCAATTCCGCGCGACAAAGGAAATTTTCTCTGGAAGCAGATAGCCGGTGCAAAGCTGGCCGGAGCACAATCGCTTTATGTGTGCATGTTTGATGAGATTGACGAAGGTACCGCTATATTTAAATGTGCCCGCGAAGGCAATCTTCCGTTGAATGGCGAAGGTAAATTTGTAGGCATTGAATCTGACCTGGACTCGGATTACTATCTGTGGCTTACCGGGCAAGGTACGCGCTGGTTTCACGGAGAAAGTGGTTTTGGTGCTGCCAAACCTGTGCGGTGAGATGTATACTATATCCCTGATAGCCAATCAGGGATATAGTTTCTATTGAAATCTCATTTGTTCGATTAACGATACATTCACTAAATTTACCTTGTGAATTTACATGAAGTAAGTTTACTTGGTGCCATGCCGGATAATACTCCCTTTGAAACGTATCCCAGTCTTTACGAGACCTATAAAAATTTAGGACTTCCCGTTGACTCCATTGATCAGTCGTTTGATTTTACGATTAACAATCTTGCAGAGATCCATCGTCAGGCGCCTTTCAAATCATCTGTCTATCGGCCGAGCTATTTTTCATTTGTCTTTGTGAAAGATGCTAACGGGAAGTATATAACAGACGACCTCACGTTTGAGACAGTCCCCGGCACAATTTATTTTACAAACCCCGGACACCTGAAAGCATTCGAGTGGTTCCGCGTACAGGAGCTATACCTGATCACGTTCAGTGAATCATTTTTAAAAGAGAATGTCCATCCGGAGATCTTTGAAGAATTTCCTTTCCTATTGGCAGAAACAGTTCGGCCGCGTACACTTGATGCTGAAGCATTTGCTGAATTTGAGAAATTATACCTGCAGATACTCCATGAATACAAGGGAACATCACCGTTTAAAAAACGTATCATCGGTAACTTATTTGTGGTGTTGTTGCTGAAGATCAAAGAGTACTTCTGGTCCGACTACAATCCGATATATGAAGGGAACCGAAGTTCGCAGATTGTAAAAGCATTCAAGGAAAATCTTGAAAAACATTATCGCGATCTGTCAGAGGGGAAAGTACAAAACGTTTTCCAGGTGCAAGACTATGCAAGACTGCAAAATCTCCATCCGAACTACCTCAGCAATGTTATCAAAACAAAAACAGGTAAAACGATCAGCGCGTGGATTGCCGACAAGACTATAGCAGAGGCGAAGTCATTATTAAAGAACTCGTCTATATCCATAAAACAGGTAGCCTTCCAGTTGGGCTTTAGTGAAGCGAATCATTTCAGCAATTACTTCAAGAAGTATACAAGCGTTACACCGAACGCTTTCCGTAAAACACTCTGATGCAGTATAGGCTTTCAATTTTATAGGAAGTCCTGTAATATATGTACTTTTTGAGGTGGGTGGTTGTATGACCTTTGTTTCGTCAAACAAAACAAAAGTCATCAACATGAACGCATTAAAAAACAAAACCGCCATCATCACCGGCTCAGCCCGTGGTTTAGGAAAAGCAATAGCCGAACGTTATGCAGCACTGGGGGCTAACATTGTTATCAACTACTCACGCGATCATGCATCCGCAGAAGAAGTGGTAAAGAATATTACAGCCATGAAATCTCATGTTATCGCTGTAAAGGCTGACGTTACCAAAGCCGAAGAAGTAAAGTATCTTTTCGAAGAAACTAAAAAAGCTTTCGGTAAAATTGACATCGTAGTAGCCAATGCGGGTATAGAGCTGATCCAGATGCCGGTAACGGAGTTTACCGAAGAGCAGTTCGATCGTGTCTTCAGCATCAATGTAAAGGGCGCATACCTTACCTTGCAACAAGCTGCACGCGATATTGCCGATGGTGGCAGAATTATCTATATATCTTCAAGCACCACTACATCACCGGTACCTGGCATGGCTGTTTACGGAGGTAGTAAAACAACACCGAAATACCTGGTGGAAATACTCGCGAAAGAAATAGGACATCGTAAGGTAACGGTCAACTCAATCATACCCGGACCGGTGGAAAATACCGGGGTGTTTGTAGAAATGCCGAAAGAAGATCCGTTTTATAAGGAGTTGCTCAACGGTTCCCCTATGGGCCGCCTTACTTCCGTGCAAGACGTTGCCGATGTTGCTGAATTCTTTGCCAGTGATTTATCAGGATTTGTTTCCGGACAACACCTGTTGGTAAACGGTGGATCAATTTATTAGGACATCGAATGATCTGTGATTTATATAGGTAATGCTGTAAATTCTGTACCTGACAGATCGCGCAAATCCCTGACCTTTGACTCAACAATACGTTTATATGCTAACTAAAAACAACAAAGAACATGAGTACGTTAAAGAATAAGATCGCCATTGTAACCGGAGCTTCCAAAGGTATAGGAGCTTCCGTAGCGAAAACGCTGGCCGGAGCCGGTGCTACTGTTGTCGTGAATTATGCAGGAAGTAAAGATGCTGCCGAGCAGGTAGTACAGGATATAACTTCCGGTGGCGGCACTGCTATAGCTATACAAGGCGATGTAAGTAAAGCCAGTGATGTAAAGAATCTCTTTACACAAACTATAGCACAATTTGGTCGCGTAGATATACTGGTAAACAATGCTGGTGTGATGATCACCAAACCGATTGTTGATACAACCGATGAGGAATTTGACAAGCAATTTAATACCAACGTGAAAGGTGTATTCAACGCCTTGCGAGAAGCCGCCACACACCTTGCTGATAAAGGAAGCATTGTTAATTTTTCAACATCGGTTAATCGCATCATGTTACCCGGATACGCAACGTATGTAGCCACCAAGGCAGCGGTTGAGCAACTCACGCGCGTATTTGCCAAAGAGGTAGGCAAACGTGGTATCAATGTAAACTCTATATCTCCAGGTCCAACCAACACCGAGTTATTCACCAACGGAAAATCAGAAGAGACCATCAGCAGACTTGCGTCACTCTCTGCATTCAATCGCATCGGTGATCCACAAGACATTGCCAATGTTGTACTCTTCCTCGTAAGCGATGAAGCGAAGTGGATCAGCGCGCAGAACGTGGGTGTGAATGGAGCGATGGCGTAGGAAGAAAGAGTTGCGAGCTGTGAGTTATGGACTGACAAGAGGAATGCAATGCAAGCTGCAAGCTTCTGGCTACAAGAAAATGCAGGAAGCTGCGAGCTGTGAGTTGCGAGCTGCGAGGGAAATGCCAGCGCTGCTAAATATAGCGACTACGTGTAAGCGTTGGAGCTACCGGAATCAACTCGCAGCTAGCAGCTGGTAGCCAGCAACTCTAAAGCAAATTTGCTATATTACTGCATTCATAAAAACCACACGCCATGTCCAGCCAGTCTATTGATCGTAGAAAATTTATACAGCAGTCGGGTGCTTTGATTGGAGCGGCTTCGCTTCTTTCGTTTGGTCTTGATGCCAGTCCGCGTTCGTCATCTTTAAAAATGGGATTGCAACTTTTTACAGTTCGCGATGCTATGGCCAAAGATGTACGCAGCACTTTGAAGAAGATTGCATCGCTCGGCTACCAGGATCTTGAGACGTATGGATTCGACCCGGTAAAGACAGAATACTACGGTATGCAAGCTGCGACCTATAAGCAATTGCTGGATGAGCATTCATTAACAACTTCCAGTGGTCATTATGATCTATACAAGTATCTGAGTAAGCCGCAGGGTGAACTCGATCGCTATGTAGACGCATGTATAGTTGGCGCGCATGCATTAGGACAACGCTATATTACGTGGCCATGGCTTGATCCTGATTCAAGGTCAATAGAGAAATTCAAACTATTGGCGCAAAAACTGAATATAGTAGGGGAGCGCGTAACCAAAGCAGGACTCGGCTTCGCCTATCATAATCATGATTTTGAATTTGTTGATCACAACGGTGAGAATGGATATGATATCATTATGCGCGATACGGATGCATCGTTGGTAAAGCTTCAGATCGATCTATACTGGGCGGTACATTCCTCGAAACTTACACCGGCACAGTTGTTCAGTAAACAACCCGGGCGCTTTGTAATGTGGCACATCAAAGATATGGACAAGAAGACACGCGATTATACCGAACTTGGCAATGGCTCAATTGACTATAGTGTTATACTTCCTGAAGCAAAACGTGCTGGTCTTCAATTCTACTTCCTCGAGCAGGGCGGTAATTTTGCAAAGGACTCCATGCAAAGTATAGCGGACAGCGCTATATTCTTTAAGAAAAATCTCCAGAAGTATTTATCCTAAGACAGGGGACTGCTATATACTCCGTAGTTAGTCTTGTTTATGCGAAACTGTACCCAACGGTATGGATGGTATCTATTTGTCAGAAGGATAACATGTCCTGTAGGTGGATAAACAAATTTCGAATCAGCGCAGTTCGCCTGTTGGCGTTTTATAATTGATTTATAATTTTTTCATACAGAAACGAAATTGAAGATCTGTAGCGTTAGTATGTGAAAAGGAGAATGAAAGATGAGACAGAACATAATGGGAATTGCAACCTTCTGCCTCTTTTTGATAGGACTGGCAGGTTGCGCAGTAACAGATGTAGATAAAACGGTGGATTTCAATCGCCTTCAGACTTATAGCTGGGGCGAATCAGAAATCAAAGTAGAGAACCCGCTATACCGCGGTGATCTGATTAACAAACGAATCAAACACGCGGTAGAAGATGAGTTCAATAGAATAGGACTTCGCAAAGATGATAAACATCCTGACTTCCTGGTAAGCTATAAGACTTACACCGAGAAGAAAGAGCAGCAGTATTCAAACAACGGATATTATCCGTACGCACCGTTCTTTCCGTACCGGTTTGGTTTTTATCCGTTCGCCTATGGATGGCCTTATGGAAATACAAGATCATATACCTATACACAAGGTACATTGATCCTTGATATTACCGATAAGGCAACAAACGAAGTGGTGTGGCGTGGTTCCGTAAAAGGCAACATCGAACAAACCAGCAACATTGAAAAGCTGATCAGGAAGGGTATAAAGGCAATAATCAAGAAGTATCCGGTGAGGGAGGATAAGGATGATAAGGAGCAAGGATACTCCTCGATTAGTTAAGTGGGAAAGCCTGTAGCAATACAGGCTTTTTTTATTTGCTTTCCGGACAGTGAGTGCTGGCGTGTTGTGAATAACAAATGCATGGTATATATTGGAACCGATATTCTAACCTATGTCGTCTGCCAGTGTGTATTCTTTTTGCCTTGTGTTGGCAATTCTTTCTTTTTCCAATAATTCATTTGCTCAAGTTGGTAAATCGCGGATCGTCAAGTATGATACAACGGCCAGGCCAGGTAAAGTTGTTCTGATCGATGGATCGGAGATAACGGGTAACATTGTGTTCAACGACAATGATGGTATTGTTACCGTGCATAGCAATGGTAACGACAGAAGATCATTCAATGCCAAACGTCTGATGAGCTTTCAGTTCTATAATAGTAATTTAAACAGACATCAGCGTTTCTATTGCCTGGACTTTACGGATCCGAAAACTGGAGTAACGAATGTTGAGTTTTTTGAAGTTCTCAAAGAGTTTAAAACATTTGCGGTACTGTCGAAAATCGAACGGTTAAAGTCTCAGGTACCCTACAGAGATAAACCGGTACCGGTGCTAACCGATATTAAGAATTTTATGATCATTCAGAGTGAAATAGTATACTTTGTTACCAGTGACGGTCTGTTTGAACCATACCTATATTTGGAAGTACGCGAAGTAGAGGGCGACTTATTAGATACCCATGGAAAGAGTAGCTGGTTTATAGACGAAGATTTATTCAAGAAATATACCGCTCAACATTATCGTGCTTTGAGTAAATATGCAGCCGGAAACAAGTTGAACTTTGAACGCAAAGAAGATCTGATTAAAATCCTGGACGAATATGAAAAGCTGCTGGCAGCACGATAGCCAACAACATCACACGTTCTCTTCGTTATTGATAGAACGAAGTATCTTCCAATCTATATAGAATGTTCCGAATGGTATAAAGCAGGCTATGATGATCTTCCAGGTTATCTCGCTGAACTTCCATTTTTGTTCTACACCGGTGCGCAACGTGTTGAAGATAAATAA